>CAYZJQ010000026.1:0-23284 GCA_964478805.1 uncultured Halobacteriales archaeon
GGGTGAAGAAGACGTACCCCTCGCGGTTGCCGAACAGCTGCGAGAGGTCGGCGTAGAGGCGCGACTGCAGGGTCTGCAGGTCCACCTCGCGGCGTGGTTCCGGCGTGACCGTCCACGGGCCGTAGTTGTCGATCTGGATGAGCGTGACCTGCGTGTTCGTCACAGGGGCTTTTGTTCGGCAGCCGGTAACTGCGTTTCCATCTCGGCCGCACGGCCACCCGTCGGCGGCGTCGTGTCGACGACCTCGATCCCCGTGAGCGTCTCGAACGCGAAGAGCCCGCCAAACAGATAGCCGAACACCACGACCGCCGGCACCACCACTGCAAGCGCCGCTCGCCCCAACGAGGTGTCGTGGACGGTCGCCATGCCGATGACCAGGAGGCCAACGCCCCACAGCGCCAGCCCGAGCCGCCACGCCGCGACGAGTTCGGGCAGATATGGCACTGACGCGAGCGCCGGGGGCACCGCCACGCCAGCGAGCGCCATCGGTGCCGTCGCATAGCCGATGACCTGGACCGTCTCGGAGACGCCGGCGCGGTCGCGGACGACGATCATCAGGATGATCACCTCGAGAGCGGCGACCAAGTGCAGCGAGACAGGGGCGACAATGAGCGCTGCGACGAGCAGGCCAATAAGAACGGAGGCGGCCTCGCTTGTAAAGAAGGTCGGGCGGGCGCTCGGCAACAGGGCAAACCGGGTTCCGACGTACACCAGCGCGACCGCCACGGCGAAGACCAGCCCCGGTGCCTGGTCGCCCGGGGCAACGCCGTTCTGGAAGAAGCGACGTGGCCGCCAGAGCACCTCGACCCACGCGCGCAGGAGGCCGCGCGGCCCGCGCTCGCGCCCACCACGAGGGGTCTCGACCCAAGTCGTCACGGTGGTATTGCTACGCGAGCGGCCGGTTTCACGGTTGCGAAACTGCCTCAGTCTCGGCGGACGACGTGACAGCTCCGGCACCGCGCCTCGTATGACTCTTCGGCCCCGACCAGCACCGTCGGGTCGTCGTAGTGGGCCGGCTCCCCCTCGATGAGCCGTTGGTTGCGCGAGGCCGGTTCCCCACACTGCGAACAGATGGCCTGGTACTTATCGACGTACTCGGCAACAGCCATGAGCGCGGGCAGAGGGGGAAACGGCTCGCCGCGGAACGTCTGGTCGGTCCCCGAGACCACGACGCGTCGCCCCTCGGCTGCGAGGTCTTCGCAGACATCGACCAGCGCGGCCGCAAAGAAGTTCGCCTCGTCGACAAGCACCACCTGCGCCCCGTCGAGCGCGTCGTGGATCCCCGGACCGGGGGCGTCAGGGTCAACTACGGTTGCCTCGATGCGTCGACCCGCGTGACTTCCGATGGTCGCGGTGCCGTACCGGTCGTCAATGGCCGGCGCGAACGCGGCCACAGACTGTTCGGCGATCTCGGCGCGGCGGGCCCGCCGCAACAGCTCCTCGGTCTTCCCGGAGAACATCGAGCCGGTGACGACCTCAATCCACCCGCTGTTCGTGATGGCGTGCACGACAGGAGGGCTCGCGTCCGGGACAAAACCGTTGTGTTCGCGGCCGGTGTCGAGGCGCGGCGGCCCCGGCGCTGCTCGGCTGCCGAGGCTCAGCCGCAGTGGCTCGCGCCGCTCGCTGCTCCGGTCGCGTCGGGGCGCCGTCCGGTAGGCAACGCTCAGTCGTCCGCGCCCATGTTCTGCTCGCTCTCGAGAGTCGGCGGATCGGGCTCGATGTTAGCGTACTCGACGAGACGGTGCCCAAGGGTGTCAACCCGCTCGGCGTGGCTCTCGTCAACGAGGACACCGTCGTCGAACCGGCTGCGCGCCCCCTGGATGGCGACTTGGTGGGGGATGACCCAGGCGTTCACCGCGCGGGCGACGATTCGGAGATGATCGAGCGGCGCGGAGGAGTAAGCCCCGCCCGCGACGGCGAGCAGGCCGACGGTGGTGTTTTCGAACTCATCGAAGCCACAATAGTCGAGCGCGTTCTTCAACACACCGGAGTAAGAACCGTGGTAATTGGGCGTTCCCAACAGAACGGAGTCTGCTGCCTGGACGCGCTCGAGCAGTTCGGTCGCGTCCGCTGGCGTTTTGCGGTCGCTGTTGTACGTTGGTAGGTCGAACGTCCGCAGGTCGACGAGGTCCGTCTCGACGCGATCGTACTCCCCCGCGACGGCGAGGGCACGCTCGCAGGCGAGGCGCGTGTAGCTCTCCTTGCGGAGGCTGCCGACCAGCGCCGCCACACGGATGGTCTCCATACCCGTCGTGTGGAGCGCGGTCATATATGCGGTGCGCTCTGTCGCTCGCTACCTGGCCAGCCGCGCCTCGTCGTCCTTGAGTTCGACAAGGCCGTCGTTCGCGAGGTCACGGAGCAGGTCACGCAGCCACTCGCGACCGTACTGCCCGTCCGGTGTGTAATCGACCCGGACGCGTGGCCCGAGCTCGTCCAGCGTGAGCGCGTCGCCGTTGCCGAGGGCGTTCACCACCCGCCCGCGCATCTGTCGCCGACTCCCCGCGAACTCTGGCTGAGTCGGCACGTCCGGCGCGGTGAAATCCCCTGTCTCGTAGGCGTGACACCACGCCCGCCAGGGACAGCCAGCCTCGTCGCAGGCCGGTGTCTTCCCGCAGGCGACCCCGCCGAGTTCCATGATCGCGTTGTTCCACACGCGCGACTCCCCCGCCGGCAGGAGGCCCGAGGCGACCGTCTCGAAGGCTGTCTCGTCGTCCGGGACGTCGAACGCGCGGTACAGCACGCGTTTCACATTCGTGTCGACCACGGCGTCGCCGTTGTCGAACGCGAACGAGGCGACTGCGTTGGCCGTGTACGGCCCAACGCCCATCAGTTCCTGAAGCCCATCGGGCGACTCAGGGAACGCCCCGTCGTGGTCGTCGCGGACCTGTTGGGCCGCCTCGTGGAGGTACTTCGCGCGATTGTTGTAGCCGAGCGCGTGGTCCGTCCAGAAGCCGACTACGTCGGCGCGGTCCGCGACCGCCAGCGCCTCGACAGTCGGCCACTCATCCACGAAGTCGTGGTACGCGTCAACGACGCGATTGAGCTGCGTCTGCTGGCTCATCACCTCACTGACGAGGATCCGGTAGGGGTCGGTTGTCTCACGCCACGGGAACGCGCGGTGGTCAGTCTCGTACCACTCGACGAGCGCGTCGCGGACGGCATCAACGTTGTCGGGGAGCTGGTCGGGGGGCTCCGCCTCTGTCATCATCGGTGCTTGCACCGGTGCGCGCTTAGTGGTGGCGCTCCTCCTCAAGTGTGAACCGCGACGGACGACAACCGGTTTCCGTGCCGACGCGTACCGGGACGTATGAGCCTTGACCACTTGCAAACGGACGTCGACAACGCCGCCAACGACCTCAACGACGAACTCGTGGTATCGGTGGACGCGGAGACGCGCAACGAACTCGCGATGCTTGCGGCCGCGTACGGCACCGACGATGTTGACGAACTCGTCCGCCGAGCGATTCACGGGTTGTTCCGCCAGGCTGTCGAGACTGGCAACCTCGACTTTCATCTGCGCTCCGGCTACGACTGCACCTACGACGAGTACCTCGCGGGGATGAGCTATGACGAGATGGCAGGGGGTGCGACCGATTTCGCCGGCGACGACGACCGTCGCTATCAGTTTTGAGCGCGCGCGGTGTCGTGAATGGCCGCCACGAGGAGGTCACAGCCGAGGGCGATCTCTCGCTGGGTCACGTCCAGCGGTGGAAGCAACCGCAGGGTCTTGTGCCCGCAGCCCAGCGTGAGCAGGCCGCGCTTCGTCGCGGCCTCGACGACGGCGTCCCGGCGCGGCTTGGCGTCGAACTCGACGGCGAGCAGCAACCCGCGGCCGCGCACGTCCTCGACACCCGGCAGGTCCGGCACAGAGAGTCGAGCGAGCGCCTGGTTCCCGCGTGCGACGGCGTTGGCCATCAGCCCCTGCTCGCGAATCACGTCGATCGTGACGACTCCCTGGAGCGACGAGAGGAGGTCGCCAGCGCCCCACGTCGAGGAGAGGCGTGCCCGCTCGTCCGGGAACACGCCCTCACGGGCGATCGTTGCCCCGACGCGCAGTCCCTTCGCGGCCGTGATGACATCCGGCTCTAACGGCGTCGCTTCGGCGGCCCAGAAGTCTCCCGAGCGTCCCAGCCCGGTCTGAATCTCGTCGGCGACAACGAGGATATTGTGCGCGGCAGCCACGTCCGCCACTTCCCGGAGAAAGGCGTCGGAGGGGATCCGGTAGCCGCCTTCGCCCTGCACAGGTTCAACGATGAGGTACGCGACCTCGTCGGGGTCGACGTAGCCGCGCTCCGGGTGGAGCATCTCGCGGAGCTGTGAGCCCCCTTCGGTGAAGAAGCCACATGAACAGGTCGCAGGGTCACAGGCACGGTTGTCGCAGTAGGGCACGTCGTGGACCCCGGCGACCTCGGGGAAGTCACGTCGGTAGACACCCTTCGAGCGGTTGAGCGACAGCGCACCGAGCGTCCGGCCATGGAACGCACCATGAAAGGTGACCCCGTAGCGGCCGCCAGTCTTGTCGTAGCAGACTTTGATCGCGTTCTCGACGGCCTCTGCCCCCGAGTTTGAGAGAAACACCGTGTTCATGCCCGGCGAGACGTCGACGAGCCTGTCCATCAGTTCGGCCGGACCGGGGAATTCGACACCTGCCGGATCGCCCGCCGTCGTGTAGAAGTCCTGGCCAGCGATTTTCAACGGATCGACGAGGTCGAACTCGGCCATCCGAGCGCGGAGGTCAGGGTTGTTGTATCCGAGCGGCGCGGCCCCGACGTGGCTCGTGAAATCGAGCAGGATGTTGCCGTCCGCATCGGTACAGAACGGACCCTCCGCCGGCTCAACCACGTCCCATACGAAGCCATACACGTGTGTGGAGGTAGCAGCGTGTTCGCGGTAGGCCGCAACGCGCTCGCGGGCCTTCGGGCCAGGGAACGTCTCGACCGACGGCTCTGCCGTCTCCCGGTTCATGCCCCACGTAGGCCTGATTATTCATTAAGAACACTGGTGGTTGCAACAGATATTGCCAAAACCAGACGGCCACCGTCGCAGCCGCAGGAAGCGTGAGCAGCACCGCGGAATAACCGGCGACCTGTTGGGAGAACTGCTGGTTGGCCGCACTGGCGGTCGGCACGATCTTGACACTGATTCCTATCACAGTCACGGACAAACGGCGAGCATGGGCGTCTCGGCGCCGATCCCCTCCGACCGGCAGAGGAGGAGCACAGCGGTCGTACCGCCGGCCGAGAAGACGAAGCCGGCCAGACCGGCCATAACGAGCAGGCCCAGCGTCCCAAACTGTGCGTTCACGAGGCCGTCCACGACGCCGATACACGGGAACATCGCGCCGAAGCCGCGCGCGTAGCGGGGCCGGACCGGCGAGTCCAGTTCTACCGGGACGCCCTCGCACCAGTCGGTGACGACGACAGCGACACTCTTACCGATCGTTAAACCGAGCGGAACCGCGACGCCGATGAACAGCCTCGTTAACAGTGTGAACACGACAGCGACCCTATATTGCGACCGCCCATCGCATCGTTCGCGAGCAGGACCACGGCCGCGACGTGGCTCGACGCATTGGGCTGTTAACAGGCGTTATCGAGCATCGTTCCAGCGACGACCATCGAGGCGGCGAGATCGTCAGAAAACCTGTGACAGCGACGCCACGGCTCTCGTACTCGCGGACGGTAGCGTAGTTGCCGATACCGGCTGCCGCGACCGTGGCGACGAACAACCGAATCACCCATGGCTGGATCATAGGTTCGATCCCGGCAACGGTGAGCGTCACCACTTCGGGCGGGAACGTCGGTGACATGACGAATACGGTGACGGCGAACTCCGAGGCAGACCGAACTTCCGAACGCGAGAGGGCGCCAGCGACGGCATGGAACTCCCATTTGCGGACGAGCAGGAGCGACGAGTCGACGGCAACGATCACGGCCGCAAATGGACCTCAGCGCGGTGAGCACTCCAACGCCGTAGGTGACGAGCAGGATGCTCGTTGTGGGCGCCAGCCCAGCGTTGTTTTCGAAGAGCTCGCGCACAGAAAAGACACCACCGAGCACGATCACGAGCACACCCCCGACGGCGAACAGTAGGACACTGTCGATCACGACGAATAGCGGGCCAAGGAGGCTCACCGGCACGAGGGTCCGCACGCCCGCAACCCTCTCCGACCACTTGCGTGCAAGCCCTATGAAGCGCCCTGGTGCGGCCGTCAGCACGAGCCGGGCGACAGGCGGGCGAACAACGGAAATCCATACTATGCTGGGTTCCATAGCGATATAGAAATTATCGGCGGGCGCGAGCCAGCGCTTATGCCGTGTCCGGCGTATCCTGGTATATGGCCCTCCCCGATGTGAGTCGTTCTCGGCTCGCGTGGTGGACCCTCGGTGCCCTCCTCGCCGGGACCCTGCTGTTCGTGGCGTATTCGTTCGTCGGGACGTTCGTCGTCGCTGTGTTCATTTATTACGCCACGCGACCACTATACACCCGGATTGCCCGCCGGGTCCGTCCCCCCTCCCTCGCTGCTGCGCTCGCGCTTGTCACGCTCGCGCTCCCGCTCGTTCTGCTGGTCGGGTACGCCCTCGCAATCGCCATCCGAGAGTTCCAGGGCGCGTCGGCGAACGTCGATTTCGGTCCGCTGGAATCAACGCTGGCCCCATACGCGAACGTGACTGCCAGCGTCGATGACCCTGGTGCGCTGTTGAACGATCCTAACGTCTTGGAGGCTGTCCAAGGCGCAGCGGAGGTGGGGTTCAGCTACGCCGGCTTCGTCGGTACTGGATTATTGCACCTCTTCGTCATGTTCGCTGTCGCGTTCTATCTGTTACGCGATGGCCCGCGGCTCGGTCGGTGGACGACCAGCCGGTTCGGCGACGATGCGGGTGTGCTGGTCCGCTACGGGACCGCGGTCGACCGTGATCTCTACAAGGTGTTCTCCGGCAACATTTTCAACGCTGTCTTCACGGCCGCGATCGGTGCCATCGTCTACTCGCTGCTCGACTTCTTCGCTTCTGTCGGGGGTGGCATTCCGTATCCGGCGCTGGTCGGGGTCCTCGCCGGCGCCGCCTCACTCGTCCCCGTCGTGGGGATGAAACTCGTCTACGTCCCCGTGACGGTGTATCTGTTCGGGACGGCGTATCTGAGCGCCGATCCGAACTACACGCTCCCGATAGCGTTTGCCGCGCTCTCGTTCGTCGTGGTCGACACTATCCCTGACCTCATTCTGCGGCCGTATGTCTCCGGGCGGAATCTCCACGTCGGGCTGGTCATGTTTGCATACATCTTCGGCCCGCTCCTGTTCGGCTGGTACGGAATCTTCCTCGGCCCGATGCTCCTGGTGTTCGTCGTTCACTTCACACGGCTGATCCTCCCCGAACTAATCAGCGGAACCGAAATCCGGCCGTTCAGCGTGGACCCGGCGACGATGACCGAACTTCCGGCTGAAACCGTCACCGCCGAGCCGACGGACACCGAGCCGGTCGCCAACGGCAAAGGCTCCCCCGACGAGACCGACACGGAGTGAAGCGACTCACTCGAGTGGTGTGCCATCGCGCGGACAGTGGGCGTATTCGCGGCGAGTCGTGTAACCACACTCCGGACACCGTCGGGTGTCGCCGTCGCGGCCCCGACGGCTAAGCAGCAATGGGACGAAGGGGATGAAGAGAAAGGCGAACAGCTGGCCAGTGTACCAGTAGATGGCAGCGGAAACCGCGAGCGAGCCGAGCAGGCCGGCACCCGCTACCACCCACCGCCCAGCCATTACCCCAGGTCGACGTATTCGGCCTCCCACTCGCGGCGCGCCTCGATCTCACGGCGCCCCCGGCGGGTCAGCGTGTAGAAGTTCGTCCGGCGGTCGCGCTCGCCCTTATCGACCAAGCCCTTGTCGACGAGCGTGTCGAGGTTCGGATAGAGGCGGCCGTGGTGGATCTCCTTTTCATAGTACTCCTCGAGCTCTTCTTTAATCGCCAGTCCATGTGGCTCGTCTCGTCCCGCGATGACATACATCAGGTCGCGTTGGAAGCCCGTGAGATCGTACATCTCACCACTAATTCGACGTGCTGGGGAATAAATATATCGGAACGGTTACATTCAGGCGCGCTCCCCGAGGACGGCGCCGACAATCGGCCTGGAACGGACACTACAGCCCACACACCGTCGACGGTGTCCGCCGCCTGTCACGTCGCAACCGCTATGGCCGGCGGTCGCATACCAGTCGCATGGAAGAAGTGCTCTTCAAGTTCGAACGACGGACGGACCGCGCGACAGTGGCGGATTTGCTGCGCTCTGTCGCGGACAACCTCGACGCTGGCGAGCCGGTGACCCTCGCGGCCGGTGACGAGTCGTTCACCGTCAACGTGCCAGCCCGTCCTGAGTTCGAGGTCAAAGTCGAACGGGAGACTGGAAGTGGGAGCCCAGAGCTGTCCGTCGAGTTCGAACTCGAGTGGGACGAGGACGGAAGCGGTGACGCAGAGCTATCCGTTGAGTAAGCCGGAGAACGGGACTACGGTCGCTCAAGGGGTAGCAAACGAGTGGAAAGCGGCCGACCGGGGAAAAACCGGTCGGGCGCTTGCCGCCCTGAATTGGTCCCCGCTGACGCTTCGGCCCTCCAAAGCGAAGCGTCAATCGATATGATGAGGGTGAGGAGTATAAACCTACCGCCCTCGGTACCGATTGTCAGCTGCGCCACACGGCGGGCCCTCAGATATACTCCTCCTCAAGCACCCACCCGAGTGCTCGTTTGTAGTAGGTGAACATCTGCCTGACGCCCTCATGATTCATTTCCTCGCTGTCGAGCTGTTCGGCCAGGAATTCGTACTGCTCGCGGATCTCCGCTTCGTCGCGCATGCCAGGGGTACGAGCGGCCCCCGGAAAAACCTACACGCGCTCGAGACGGGAGAGGCCACGCCAGACCACGTCGATGAGTCGGGTCTCCGCTCGCGGTCGTCAGCCGTCTCGTCCCAGCCCCGTGCCAGCGCGTCCTCCAACACCACGAGCGAATGGTTCTCGAAGTTGTAGGTACCACGGAACGCGTCGAGCGCCTCACGGGCACGCTCGTCGAACGCCCACGCAGGCGTGCCGTCGTAGAACCCCAGGTCCGCAAGCGCGGTCGCCACCGCCGCGGCCACCTCGCCGTCGAGGTCCCACGTCTCCGCGGGCGCTTCCCGTTCGAGCAGCGTCACATCGTAGAGGTTGAAAAGTCGTTGGAGTTCGTCGATCAGCGACTCGTGGTCGTCGACCCGTACGTCGATCCAGCGGTCGTTCCCGCCGTCGGAGCCGTCCTCGGGTTTGGCGACGTACAGCGCCGCTACCTGCTCGCCGCGAGCGTCGCCACCGGCCTCGTTGCCGGCCTGCAACGCCGCAAGCAGCCGCTCCGGGAACCCATCGGCCGTCATTTCGTAGGCCTCTGCCATGGCGGTAAGCGTCGCCTCGTCCGCCAGCACGTTTCCCTGGACGGTGTACGTCTCACCTTGCCGATCGCCGGCCACGTCGAGACACGCCGCCCCCGTGTGCGCGGCGACCTACCCGTCCCGGCCAACGACGCCCACCTGTCGGGACGCAGCCTCGGCGTCGCCGGCTGTGAGCGTGTCGACCACCGCCTCCGTCCCGAGGCCGCGCCGCAACAACTCGAGCCCTTCCGGGCCGTAGGCAACGTTGGCGAACGACTGGGTGGCGACGGCGCCGGCATCGGCCGCCACGAACGGGACGACAGAGCCGACGCTCACGAACGTCGATTGGACGGCGACCCCGACCGCACGGGTCTCCGGGTCGCGGGCGACGATAGAGAAAATCTCAGGCACATATCGCCCGCCGGGCGCTTAGAGCTTCCTGACCGTCAGCGGCTGTCGGCTGGTCAACTCGCAGGCGAAGTCTGGGTGTTCGACGAAGTGGCGCAACACGATGTGGCGCCGACTGTCGGTGAGCCCCGTCCGTGAGAGGTCCTCCGCGGTGAACGCCTCCGGCAGACTTTCGTAGAGTCGTTCGAGCGCCGCGAACGAGTCGAACACTTTCCGGTTGCCAGCCGACGTCGCCCCGCGGCGCGCAACGATGTATCTCCCGTCCGCGCGGCGCTCGCCGCTCGTGTAGACGAACTCTCGGGTGCCGGTGAGCGCGCTTGCGAGATCCTCCCGCAGTCGCGCCGCTTGTTCGGGGGTTAGTTCGTGGGTGACGCCGTCAGCGTGGAGAAGTAAATCGCCGGCCTCTCTCCTGAGCCTAACGTTACCGTCGAATTTCGCGGCCAGCCGCCTCGCGGCGACTTCCTCTATCCTCGTACGTCGGTGATTCCGACATACCCGGACTAGCGGTCTCGCGCATATAAATCCCGGCGGTCGACCAGCTGGGGCGGCCACGACCCGGACGGTTTTGCCGCCAGGGACCCATCTGCCGGTATGAAGGTCCGCGGTACGCGCGAGTGTCAGTCTTGTGAGACGAGGTGGTCGTACTACGAGACCGGAAGCGTAGAGTGTCCCGCATGCGGGAGCCTGCGCAGCGTCGGCGTCGACGACGAGCGCACGCTTCACACGGCCTCGCCGGCGTCGCTTGAGCTCTCACCAGTCCGCAATGCCGTCGACGACCAGCCGCTCCGGGAGGTGGCCGAGCGCGCTGTCGAGCACACGAGCAGCTTCACACGCAGCCACGGCTTCGTTGACGGAGGCGAACTCCAGCCGCTGGACGATACCTACCTCGCGGCGACCGAACTCCGGACGGTCGCCGACGCCGTCGCGCGGGCCGCCCGTGTCACCGACGACGAGGAGCTCTACTTCCTCTCCCTATTGCGGGGCGCCGACCTCGGTGATCGGCCGCCCGTCGCGAGCGTTCCTGAGTCGCTCCGTGCCTCGCGCGGCCTCGCCTACGCGAACGCCGTCAATGCATACCGGAGTGATGTGCGTGCCTACCTCGACGAACATCCAGACCCTGCGGCCGGCGAGACGCTGGGTCGGCTTCGCACGCACGTCAAGCGAGCGCTCGCACTCGAGGGTGACATCCCACTTACCAAGTCGGAGACGCTCGTCCGCACGGCCCGTGATGTCGGGCGGGCGATCATCAAAGCTGACGAACAGGCACTCGTCGAGGCCAGTTCGCGGCTCGACGGCCTGGTCTGAGCCACGCGCACCCGGCGCCGCCGCAGTGCCGTCAGGGCGGCGCCCCTGCGGCGGGGGCTGGTCGTCTCACCGGGCGCACACCACCACGGCGCCCGCGCCGTCGCGTCTACCGTCCGATCACTCGCGGAGGCGCGCGACCAACTCGTAGTCGAAGGTGTTCGCAGGGAGTGTGGCGTGCCATGCGGCACGGTCGATTCCCTCACCCGGGAGCCCAGGGTCGGCGCTGACCGTGGTCGTCGTCGGACGACCCCGGAACGTCGCGAACGCGAACGCGAACGTCCGGCCGTCCGCTGCGTTCACGACAGTGCGCTCCGTGACCGCAAGCAGAGTCGTGATCTCGACCGGAATCCCGGTTTCTTCCTCGACTTCCCGGGCCGCCCCCTCAGCGGGACGTTCCCCGGGTTCGAGAGCACCGCCGGGGAGCAACCAGTGCCCCTCCTCTCTGACCAACAGCACCCTCTCGTCGGCCTCAACGAGCGCCCCGACGCCCCAGCCAGTGGGTTCCGGTCCGGGGCGCCGCTGTTCCCACCGGGCCGGCGCGACCGTCTCGCGCTCGCTGTGGCGGACGGGGTCGCCGCGGTAGCGCGCGATGAGAGCCTCCGGCGAGGGTGACGTCGGGGACACAGGCTTACGGGAGCCGCACATCGACGCCGGTCTGCTCGCTCGCAGCTTTCACCGTGTTCCACAGCAGCATCGCGCGGGTCATCGGGCCGACACCACCGGGAACGGGCGTGATCGCCCCGGCGACCGCGGCGGCGCTATCGTAGTCGACGTCGCCGACCAGCTCGTACCCCCGCTCGGTGTCGGCATCGACGCGGTTAATGCCGACGTCGACGACGATCGCCCCCTCGGCGAGCATCGACCCGTCGAGCATCCCGGGGACGCCCGCGGCTGCGACCACGATGTCGGCCCGGCCGGTGTGGGCGGCGAGGTCCGTGGTACGGGAGTGACACACCGTCGTGGTCGCGTTACCGAGCGATGTCTTCTGGATCAGGAGGTTCGCTATCGGCTTGCCGACGATATCCGACCGTCCGACAACGACCGCCTCCGCACCCTCGGTCTCCACGTCATACGCCTCGAGCAGCTTCTGCACCCCGTGGGGCGTACATGGTTTGAACCGGGCGCTCCCGGCGACTAGCCGGCCGACGTTCTCCGGGTGGAATCCGTCCACGTCTTTTGCGGGGGCGACGCTCCGGAGGACACGGCGCGTGTCAACCTGCTCGACGACGGGCATCTGGACAAGGATGCCGTGGACGGTCTCGTCGCGGTTCAGTTCGTCGATGGTGTCGTACAGGTCTGCAGCGGGCGCGTCGGCGGCGAGTTCGACGTGGATGCCGTCAATGCCGACCTCCTCACAGTCGCGTTGTTTCATCGAGACGTACGTCTCGCTGGCGGGGTCATCGCTCATCAGGACGGTCGCAAGTCCTGGCTTGACGCCGGCGTCTGCAAGCGTCTCGATGGCGGCGACTAACTCGTCGCGGATCTTCGCGGCGACGGCCTCACCGTCGATGATTGCAGCCATACCTCGAGTCGGCACCGACCGGCACATCAACCCCGCGAATCCGCGCGTCACGTGGTCCGGCCCGCGTGCTCACCCGTCCGTCTCGGCGGGCTCGTGGGGTGAAAGGCCCGCTGCGTCCTGCCCTGGTCGACCGGCCGATCGGCTGTAGCCCGTGAACACGCTCCGACGCGCGCCCGAGCCCGGCGGTCGTCACTCGTACAGCGGGTGCGCGTCGGTGAGGTCGTCGACCGTCGCGCTCGCTACCGATTTGACCTCGTCGTCCGCGGGCGCGTCCGCGACGTTAGCGATGACGTCCGCGACCTGCTCCATCTCCGCCTCCTCGAAGCCACGCGTTGTGAGCCCGGGCGTGCCGGCGCGGATCCCAGAGGGGTTGAACGGCGAGCGGGTCTCGCCCGGAACGGTGTTAGCGTTCAGAACCAGCCCGATCTCCTCGAGGGCCGCCTCCACCTCCTTGCCCGTGGTGTCCGGGTGGGAAGGCCGGAGATCGACGAGGACGAGGTGGGTGTCGGTGCCGCCGGAGACCACCTCGAAGCCGTGGTCTTGGAGGCGCGCGGACAGCGCCTTCGCGTTCGCGACGACCTGCTCGGCATACGCCTCGAACTCGGGGGAAAGCGCCTCCTTGAACCCGACAGCCTTGCCCGCGACGTTGTGCATGAGCGGGCCGCCCTGAGCCCCGGGGAACACCGCCGCGTCGATATCGTCGGCGTACTCCTCGTCACACATAATGATGCCACCGCGACCCGCGCGGATGGTCTTGTGTGTCGATCCGGTGACGAAGTCGGCAACGCCGACCGGCGACTGGTGGACACCCGCCGCCACGAGGCCGGTGATGTGGGCGATGTCGGCCAGATGGTAGGCGCCGACAGCGTCGGCTGCCGCCTGGACACGCTCAAACTCCACCTCACGTGGGTAGGCGGAGAACCCCGAGACGATGATGTCCGGCTCGAACGCTTCCGCCTGCTCGTGGAGCCCTTCGTAGTCGACGTAGCCCGTCTCTTCGTCCACCTCGTACTGTTCGACTTCGTAGGTCTTCCCAGCGAAGTTGGCCGGGTGGCCGTGGCTGAGGTGGCCACCGTGGTTCAGGTCGAGCGAAAGGATCTTATCGCCCGGTTCAAGAACGGCCGTGTAGACACCCATGTTCGCTTGCGTCCCGGAGTGCGGCTGGACGTTAATATGGTCCGCCCCCCACAGCTCTTTGGCACGGGCAACGGCGAGTTCCTCGACGGTGTCGGCGTGCTCACAGCCGGCGTAGTAACGCTCTCCCGGGTAGCCTTCGGCGTACTTGTTCGTGAGGGCCGACCCCTGGGCCTCCATGACGGCCTCTGAAACGTGGTTTTCGCTGGCGATCATCGCGAGAGTATCACGCTGGCGGTCGACCTCGGCGTCGAGCGCGTCGGCGACGGCGGGGTCCGTCTCGCGAACGGTCATCGAACGTAACGGATCGTGGACCGGTTCCTGGCTCATACTCGTAACTGCGGCCCCGCCACAAAGAACTCCCCGTCTGCGGCAATGGCACAGCTCCCTCTCCACGACACCGGCGCAGCTTCGCCGATGGGTTCATACTGCTCGGTAGTGACCACCTGATACCGGATGATCGAGTGGGTCGAAACCGAAACCGGCACGCGGTGTGTCGGTCGCGGCGGCGTGGTGACGCTCGTCACCGACGGGTGGACACCGGCCGGTGGGTCAGTGCCGCTCCCTTACCCTGCGGAGGTTGGCCGGGTTGGCCGGGTCGACACACTCAAACTCGACGCACGGGCGATGCTCGCGGACGGCCGGACGGCCGGCTCAATCCCTGCTGGCGAGAACGTCCTTCGGACTGCGGACGCCGGCCTCAATCTCGCGGTCCGGTTCAACGCGCCCGCCCAGTTGACCCACGAGGACGGGTGGTCACAACTCGCGTTCGACAACGACACCGCCGCGGTCGCGATCGGCGTCAGCGACGCGCCCCCGGCCCCCGAGTCCCTCTCGGTGCCGGCGACCCCGGCCGGCTTGGCTCGAGCGATCACCATCGCGGGAAGACAACTGCCCGCAGGACCCGAACGCTCGTTTGCACCGGCGCGGCCCCACCCGCCGGTCATCGAGTACGACACCGACGCCCCCGCCCAGAGCCCGGAGCCGACCGCATCACGCTCGATTGAGCTGCGGATCCCCGACGACCTCGAGCACGTCCTCGTCGCGGCGCCGCTGGCCTACTACCTCGGCGCGCGCCTGAACGTCGAGGCGGACGCAGCGCCGCTCGTGCGGATCCCCGAACTGGGCTTCGAGTACGCGTTCAACCGGCTGCCGGCGTTCGCAAGCGAAACCGCGGTCGCGGTGCGCCGGGCCGTCCATCTCGACCGGTGTGCACGCGAGCTCGGGGGTCGCGCCGACACAACAGCGCTATCGGAGCTGGGGCTCGACCCGGCTGCGGTTCGTGCGGTCGACCCGGCGGTCCGTTACGCGACGTTTCTCGAGGCGTCGCTGGAGGCGCTCCCAGAGTGGCATCTCTCGACGTACGTCGACCCGACGTACGAGCGGGCACGGGCGCTGCCGGCGCTGCTCGACCGGCTGTCGCTCATTTACCCGGCGGAGGCGACGGAGCTTTCACCGCGTGAACTCCTCCAGGCGTCGCTCGACGACTTCTACCGTGGGGCCGTCTCCGTCAGCCCGCTTGCGCCGGAGCTGGGCGTCGGGACGGCTCACGGATGGCTGGCCGACGGCGAGGTGGTGGACGCGTTCAAACCCACGCCGGCGGCCTACGAGCACGCCCGCATGGACCGGCCGACAGGCGACGCATTATCCGTCGTGGTCATTCTGAACGACCCCGAAATGGACGCCGAGCTTGCCGTCGCCGATGCGTATCACGACCGCGGCGGTGTCGTCCCAGTCGACATGACCGTGCATGAGTCGCTCTCGCGGGCAGAGCTGGCCTCCACCCTCGAGTCGCCGTGTGATTTCCTCCACTACGTCGGTCACTGTGAGACCGACGGACTCCAGTGTCGCGACGGCTATCTCTCGGTCGAGACACTCTCGACCGCCGGCCCCCGCGCGTTCTTTCTCAACGCCTGCGGCTCCTATCACGAAGGCGAGGCCCTCGTCGAACAGGGAAGCATTGCGGGGGCGGTGACGCTCGAACAGGTGCTCAACGAGCAGGCGGCGAGGGTCGGCACGGCGTTTGGCCGACTCGTCGTTACAGGATACAGTATCGATCGCGCGCTGGATCTTGCCCGCCGGCGGATCATGATGGGCCGTGACTACGCGGCTGTGGGCGACGGCACCGCCCGGGTTGCGCCGGCCGTCGGTGAGCGCGCCGTCCTTACCATCGAGCCCGATGGCGACCGCTACGCCGTCGAGTTCGAGGCCGCGCCGGGCGCCGGCGGCGAATACCGGGACCCGTTTTCGGGGACGGTTCGGGCGCGAGGGGACCCAGCGCGGACGACCCTCGACGCGGACGAACTCGCGAGCTTTCTCACGGACCGGGGCCTCCCCGTTCAGTTTGATGGTGATCTGCGGTGGGCCGGCGCACTTGCAGAGGCCGTCCGTCCACGACAGGGCCGTCCCCTCTGAACCGGTGGGCGCCGCAGGAGCTGAGGGGCCCCGAACTCAAAGTTTGTAATCGAATTAGCCACTAATATTATTAACGCCCGTAGCCTACGAATAAGGTATACAATGGACGAAAACCACCTCGACGGATCGCTCAAAAGCATACTACGGGCGGCCATCGACGCGGCCGACGGTGAACTGTTCGTGATTAACCCGACGGCCGAGACGGTCGAAGAGCTGCTCGCCGTGCTCGACGGCGACGGCCCGACAGTAAAAGTGCTCGCAGCTGCGGACGTGCTCAAACACGTGGCGGACGATTTCAAACTCGCCAGCGTCGCCGCCGATCTGCGGGAGGCCGACCGACTGGCGCTTCGCACCTACGAGGGCGATGATAACACCCTGCTCGTGACGGCGTCGTCGCTGGCAGCACTGGTTTCCGCCGGCGGCCACGCTGCCGCGCTCACGTCGGCCGATGAGTCATTCATCGCCGACGCTCACGAGCAGTACGTCGCTGCGTTCGAGGACGCCAAAGCGTTCTCGCTGCGGACTCCCGGTATCACGCGAGTTCGGAGCTCGCTTTCCGAGAGCCTCGGCGAGGAGACCGCCGCTGACTTCGACGGCGTCCTCGAGTCGATGGAGACGGCCCGCGGGAACGGCGACGGCCTCGACGAGGTGACGGTCGCGCTGCTCGTCGCCGCGAAAAACGAGGAGCTGCTCTACGACATCTCGAAGTGGGGCGAAGACGTCGGTATCGCGTCAAAAGCCACCTTCTCGCGGACCAAGACGGAACTCGAAGAGTGCGGCCTCATCGACACCGAGAAGGTGCCTATCGATGTGGGGCGCCCTCGGCTCCGACTCAAACTCGGCGACGACCGCCTGTCGGCGGCTTCGACCGGCGAACTCGCCTCCGTCGCACAATCCGTCCTCGCGAAGTAACCCGACCGCGCAAGGGGCGCGTTTTTTACTTGGCCCGCCTTGCGACGGGCATGCACGTCGGACTCGTCGGGAGTGGCACCGCTCATACGGCCGTTCGCGACGCCGTTGCGTCCGTAGCCGCCTCAGTCGCCGGAATCGACCCTGAGGCGGCCGGTACCGTCGACCTTGTCGTCGTCGTCGGCCCTGCCGGTGATGACCGTTTCACCCGTGTGAACGCTCGTGCCCGAACGACCGGCACCCCGTGGCTTGCGGTTGAGCTCGGCGGTATCGGAGGGTACCCTGTCGACGGCGTCGACGCGGCCGTCGCCGGCTTTGCCCCCCGCCAGAGCTGTTTCGACTGTCTCCGGACACGGGTGGCAGCGACCGTCGACCCGGGCGAGGCCGCGGCCAGCGACGACGCTGACGCGAGACTCGCCGGTGCGCTCGGGGGCCGCGAGGCAGTTCGGCTCCTCTCTGGCGAGCCGTCCCCAGCCCTCGGTGGCGCCATTGAACTTCCGTACGCTCGCCGGCGCGTGCTCCCGGTGCCGGGGTGTAGCTGTGAGTCAGGGCAGGACCGCAGTCTACGACGGACCCACGACCCGCGCGACCTCAACGCGGCGCTGGAAGCCGCGGAGCGGGCGCTCGACCCCCGGGTGGGGCTCGTCCGAGAGGTCGGCGAACTCGAGTCGTTTCCCGTCCCCTACTATCTCGCTGAACTGGCAGACACCACTGGGTTCTCCGACGTCCAGGCAAGCCGGAAGGCCGCCGGGGTCGCCGTCGACTGGGATGGCGCGTTCATGAAAGCCCTCGGGGAAGGATTAGAGCGATATGCAGCCGGCGTCTACCGACGCAGCGACCTAAAGCGAGCGCTGCCGACAGAGGTCGACGACGCCGTCGCTCCGGGTCGGTTCGTCACCGCCCCCGGCTTCGAGGCCCCGGCCGCCGACCACCCGATCCACTGGTATCCGGGCGAACACCTTGCCACGGGCACCCAAGTCCACCTCCCGGCCGAGTTCGTCACGTTCCCCCCACCCGAGGTGCGCCACCGGCCGTCAATCACCACAGGGCTTGGGTTGGGGAACGGTGGGGTCGAGGCGTTGCTGTCGGGTCTATATGAGGTGGTCGAGCGTGACGCTGCAATGCTGTCGTGGTACTCGACGTTCGAGCCACTCGGACTCACCGTCGACCACGACCGTTACCGCGAGCTTGCGAAACGCGCCCGCTCTGAGGAGCTCACGGCGACGGCACTGCTGCTCACTCAAGACATCGACGTGCCGGTCGTGGCGGCGTGTCTCAGCCGTGCTGCAGGGTCGTGGCCTCGATTTGCGGTCGGCATGAGTGCTGGCCTCGACCCGGAGACGGCGGCAGCTGACGCGCTGGAAGAGGCCCTGCAGAACTATCTCGAACTCCGCGGGATGGGGAAGGCAGACGCGACCGCCGAGCCGGGCGCCCTCGGCTCGTATGCCGAGTTTCCGCCGGCCGCGCGCCAGTTCGTCTCACCAGAGACGACGGTACCGGCCGAGAGCGTCGCCCCCGACGAACAGTTCGATGGAGCTGCAGAGCTCGAGACGCTGGTCACTAGAGTCACCGACGGTGGCCTCGACCCCTATGCCAGCCGGCTGACACCCCGCGATCTCGCATCGCTCGGCTTCGAGGCCGTCCGGGTGGTGGCCCCGAGTGCACAGCCGCTGTTCACCGATACCCCGTACTTCGGCGCGCGCGCTGAGCGCGTCCCTGTGGAGCTCGGCTTCGAGCCGCGGCTCGACCGGGACCACCATCCGTTTCCCTGACACGTAGAACCGACGGGATAGCGGTCGCACCGCCAAATGCTCGGAATGACACCCGATGAGACGGCCCCACGGTTTATCTGCATGGTAGATCAAATCACAGCCGTGGCGAAGTCAGAGGGGACAGAATCCAAGCACCGAGAATCCGCTCCAACCGCCGTCTATAACCCACAGCAGGAGCGGTTCGAGGCAGTGAACCAGCAGATGGCTCGGCTTCTCGGTGCACCAATCGATGAGCTTGTCGGGAATCAGACACTTCCCTGCTTAGACGTCGACGGTGGTGTGCCCGAGTTGTGCGCCGCACTTGAGGCTCCAGCGGTCGTCGACTGCACGCTCCCTGGCGGTCGGCGCGGTCGAGCAACGCTCGTTCCTCGAACAGACACCGTCGCCGTCGTTGTCGACTCAGTAGAGAAGATCGATGAACGGGCTCACGAACGACTCCGCCACCAAACGACCGTGCTCGACACTATCGTCCAACATATGCCGGTAACACTCTTCACTCTCGATGCCGAGGGCCGGTACACTCGTCTTGAGGGACAGACATTGGAGTACGTCTCCATGGACCCTGGGGCGGTCGTGGGGCAGTCGATCTTCGAAGCGACCGATCACGAGGGGTTCCACGAAGCGGCACGCCGAGCGCTCGACGGAGAGGCGGTCGAACGCGATCTGACCTTCGACGGCCGCACCTCGCGCTCGTGGTATCAGCCCGTTTTCGACGCCGAGGGCGCGGTCGAGGGGGTCGTTGGGTTCGCGCTTGACATCACCGAGCGTCGCCGTCGCGAGCAGATCTCGGAGGTGCTCTCCCGAGTGCTCCGACACAACCTCCGCAACGATATGAACGTCATCCTCGGTAACGCCGCGGACCTCTCGGACCACCAGAATGAAACGGTCCGTGCAATCGGCAACCAAATCACGGCTACCGCCGAGCGACTGCTCTCGTTGAGCGAGACCGCCCGGGAGATGCGCACACGCGTGCTTGCCGGGGAGAGGATGGCACCGCTACCCGTCGGCGAGGTCGTTGAGCACACTGTTCACGCGACCGCCGAAGAGTATCCCGAGGCCGACCTCCGCGTCCACATCGATGACCAGCCGACCGCGACTGCCTCTGGTGTGGATGCTGTCGTTACCGAACTCATCGAGAATGCCATCCGGCACAACGACGACGACCCATCAGTCGACGTGACCGTCGAGACGACGGACGGTGACGTCCGCCTCGTCATCGCGGACGATGGCCCGGGACTCCCCGCGATGGAACGGGAGGTATTGAACGAAGGCCAAGAGAGTCCGCTCGCTCACGGTCAGGGGCTTGGCCTCTGGCTCGTTAACTGGCTCGTCGAGGACGCCGGCGGGGAGTTTCACGTCGACGTGACCGACACCGGGACGCGCGCAATTGTGAGGTATCCGCGATAGGTATGGCCGCGAGAGAGGGTTGCGGTGTTAGATGCCGAACGTCGCACGAAGCATGTCGCGGGTCCCGGGACCGAGGCCGACCGCGAGGATCGCCACCAAAAGGAGGATCGCGTACCGCGGCTCCTCCTCGAAAATACGGCGGTCAAACACCCAGACAACCAGCGTGGCCGCGACGAGTTTGACCGCTAGAAAGGTCCACGACGTGCCAATCATGTTCGAGAGCCACGCGGGCTGGACCGACTCGGTGAACTCGATGAGGAACCGGTTCGCGGGGTGTTTCGCGCTGTACTCAACGGGAATCCCGATAGCGCCGACCCAGTCGGCGGCGATGACGTTGGCCACCCCGTCGACAGCGTGACCGAAAATAACGACCAACCCTAAGAGCCCGGTTCCTTCGTTGATCTCCGGTTTGATCCGGTCGACGAGCGCGTAGGTGCCGTATGCAAACACAGTGGCGAGCCCGATTGTGAGTCCGGTCATCTGCGGATAAAACCCCGCGCCGCTGAACGCGCCCGCGAGCGTGCCAGTGACGAATACAAACAGGAAGCCGACCGTCGCGAGCGTAACGAGCCAACCGACGGCGAATAGCGGCCGGCCGTAATCCGGCACGCGCCCCGAACGGGCCAGCCACACGGCCCCCACCAGCGCCGCAAGAGTCGCGCCGAAGACAGTGAAGTAGATGACCGGCGAGATGATGAGCGTGTTCAGTGGGTACGAAAGCAAGACGTCAGCGCCCTGGGGGATGGCATCGTTGGCATCTTCGACGACTCGCAGCGCCCCGCCGAGGAACATGAATGGGACCAGCGCATAGAACAAACGCTTCGAGTCCCCGACCTCAAGCCGGTTCAGCAGTTCAAGCAGGCCGACCAGAAAGAAGACGAGCGTCACGGCATAGCCGATCTCCGACACGACCGTGTAGCCGGGTTCAGCGACGATCCCGCCCGCATCGGCGGCGGCACACGCGCTTTGTGAAAAAAGGAGTTCCGGGCCGCCGGGCTGCAGCACCGCACAGACCGCGTTGTTTGCGTCCGCAAAGACGGGCCCCCAGAAGTAGTGCCAGAGGAAGCGGTCCCAGACGAGTGCCGGCGCGAGGAGGACGCCAGCCGCAAGCGCCGCAACGGCGGTACCGAATGCCGCCAGCCACGCCCGGCCGCGGTCCCACTGCCGAGCGGCCGCCACCGGCCCGACGGTGGCGTCACGCGGAGTATCCATACGCCGTGGACGGGCGGCGGTAGGTTTCAGGGTTCCGGTGCCTGCCGCTAGCGACGCGTTCCCGCGGCCTCGGTCGCGCGAGCGGCCGCGACTAATTCGTCGTGCGCTCGGCCGTTTGAGGCAACCAGCCCCTGCGAGTCATGACGCCACGGATCACCCTCCAGATCGGTGACCCGGCCACCAGCCTGCTCAACGAGCAGCGCGCCGGCGACCGTGTCCCACGGGCTCGGGTGGACGTTGGTGAACGCGCCGTCGAGTGCTCCCGTAGCGACCATCGAGAGGACAGCCTGGGCGCTGCCGTGCCGGCGGAGATCGCCGAACCGTTCAACCGTCTCGCGGCAGGCGACGGCGTACTCGTCGCGGCGCTCGCGTGGCCACCAGATCGTCGGTGATACGGCCATCGCTTCCGGGTCTGTCTCCTCGCTCACAGCGATCGCCTCGCCGTTCAGCGCCGCCCCCTCGTCGGTGGCGACGTACACGTCCCCGAGTTCCGGGAGGACGTTGGCCGCCGCGACGGCCGCACCGTCGACCATCGCGGCTACACTCGTCGCCCACAGCGGCGTCCCTCGGACGAAGTTGCTCGTCCCATCAATCGGGTCGACGAGCCACGCCGGCCCCGTCTCGGGAACCTGTTTCGCACCCTCACCGGCAGCGACGCCTTCCTCGCCGACCACGGGGTCGTCGTACTCGGTGCGGATGGCCGCGACAACCTGCCGCTCAGCGTCGCGATCGGCGCGGGTCACTACGTCCGTCTTGCCCGCTTTCGTCTCGACGGCTACGTCACGGCGAAAGAACCCGGCCGCGACGGCGCCGCCCGCGCGGGCGGCACGTTCGGCAAGGTCCGCACGGGCCGCGGTGTCGCTCATGGTCCGACCGGTCGCCGACGGTCCAAAGGGCCACCGATTTATCTGCTCGACCGCTTCCGGTCAGCATGAACACGCTCGCGAAGCGGGTCCACAACATCGCGCCACGCCCGATAGACGTGACCTTCGAGACTGGCGAGACGGTCCGGTTGACCGTGCGCTCGGCCGAGTTCTTCCAAGAGGAGTTTCAGGCAGAAGGGAAGACTGACCAGGGTGACGTCTACCGGTTCGTCTCCGACGGGACTGACGATCCGCTCGTCGCCGCCGAGCGCACCGACGACAGCTGGCAGGTGGTCGGCGAGGTCGTCGAAGTCAGCCGCGGCGAGGGGTAAGGCTCTCGGCGCTGGCCCTGCTTCGATCCGTATGGCCCAGTCCCCTTATCTCCGCACGGCCGACGCCGAACTCGTGGTGAACGCAGCCGTCGACGGCACCAGACGTGATCTCGTCCTCTCCGACCGCGCCCAGAGCCTGCTCGTCGACGAGCTCGACTACGGGGCTGCGGATCTCGTTCCGTTCGTCATCGTGAAGGCGCTCGTGCTCGCCGGTGGTGCGACCGTCCCCGAGGGCAACGACGCCCGCGACGCCGCCTGGGGCCTCTCGGGGGCGGATGGCGGCCGCGAGGCCACCGAGGCGGACCTCTACCGAACCGCCGAGTACCTCCGCGCGGTGGACATCGACGCGCGCGCCATTGACGTGCTCCGGGAACACGTCCACACGACTGGGCTCTCGCGGTTTCTGACCGATGACGAGATCGACTCGACGGCGACTCGGGTCGGCGACCTCTCCGATATCGCGCGGGACCTGTAGCTCGGCGGTGCGAGAGTGTTGCGGGGGGAAGACCACTCCGAGAGTGACCTTCCTGCATCGAGCGCGGCTGGTACGCCGCGCGGCGATGCGGGGGATGGGATTTGAACCCATGGACCTCTACAGGAGCGGATCTTGAGTCCGCCG
>CAYZJQ010000027.1:0-22962 GCA_964478805.1 uncultured Halobacteriales archaeon
AACGTACGTTCCCACCCCAGCGAGCCTCGGCTTGTGGGAAGCCTCGCCGTTTACGTCGAGGAGGAGGGCACCCCGCCCTACTCAGCAACGCTTCGCGTTGCTCGGTCGTCGGGAACAACCGGATGCGTGGGCCGTAGTTCATGCGACGCGTCTACTTATCAGACTTGAAGTATGGTCAGCGTACTGACTGGCATGGTTGTGCCTCGTGCGGGTGCTGTATCCTCTGGCTACTCGCTCCTTTCAGTCGCTCCTTGCGGAAGGGGGGTGGTGCCTATAATCAGCTACAACGAGCCGAGCAGTTTCAACACCGTCAACGTAGCCGCAACGATACCGAGGATGAGCTTCAGGACGCGGAGCCGGCGCTCAACTCGTGCTGTCGAGTCCGTCTCAATCTCGGACATACCCGGACGAGGGGACCAGCCCACGTAACCGTGACCGGGTCGCTTCCGGGAACTTCCGACGGCGACACCGGACGTCTCACGTGGTGAACGTCTTGTTCACTACAGCAATCCCGGAACCGTTAGCGGCCGAGCTCCTCGTGGGCGCTGGCGAGGTGTGAGGAGGCGAGTGCGCCGAGAAGCGAGAGCTCACCACCCAGCGCCGCCGTAGTGACGACCTCTGCGAGCGCGTCCGCGTTCGAGCCGGCCGGGTCGCCGCCTCCGCGGACCCCGACCACGTCGAGCGCCTCCGTCTGCGTTGGTAGTTTCGTCCCTCCACCGACCGTCCCCACCTCAAGCGAGGCGATCGTGAGGCTCGCGTACAGCGTGTCGCCGCCGTCACGAACGTCGACGGTCGTGATAGCGTTGCTCCCCTCGACGACCTGTGCGGCGTCTTGACCGGTGGCGAGGAACGCGGCCGCTACAGTGTTGGCGACGTGAGCGTTGAACCCGAGCGAGCCGGCCTTGGCGCTACCAACGAGGTTCTTGCGCGTGTTCGCCTCGGCGACTGCCTCGGGCGTGGTCTTCAGCACGTCCGCAACCGTCTCCCGTGAGAGGGTGACGTCGGCGCTCACGGTGCGACCGCGTCCCTCAACCGCGTTGACCGCGGCTGGCTTCTTATCAGAACAAAGGTTGCCCGAGAGCGCGACGAGTTCGGCGGGCGTCTCCGCCTCGATCACCCCGGCCGCCTCTTCAGTCGCGATGGTAGCCATGTTCATGCCCATCGCGTCTTTGGTGTCGTACGCGAAGCGGACGAAGACGTTGTCTCCGACCACATACGGCGTTGCACTGCGGAGCTCGCCGTGGTTGGTCGTTGCCTCGGCGGCCCCAGCGAGCGCCGCGTGATTCCCACGCACCCACGCCGCCACCGACGCAGCCTCACCCACGTCCGCAACCCGAAACACTGGCGCGCGTGTCATTGCGTTCTTCAGGACGCGGGCGGTCGCGCTCCCGGAGGTACGAATGGCCGCACAGCCCCGGTTGACCGAGGCGACGAGCGCCCCCTCCGTCGTCGCGAGCGGGAGGTACCGCTCCCCGGAGACCGCTCCGTCGTCGTCGTCGACGTTGATCGGGATGGGGCCAACGACGCCCATCGGCACCTGCGCCCCGCCGATCAGGTTCTCGATGTTCGAACCGACGGCCTGCTCCGGGTGGAAACTGTAGTCTGCGACCGTATCGAGATCGGCGCCCGTCCGCCGATGGAGCAGCAAGCGGCGCACCTCGGCAGCAGTCGCCTCGTCGGCGTGTGCGTCGAGTTCGTGGAGGCGGAGTTCACCCGCGGAAACACGATCGACGAGGTCGTCGACGTCCAAGTCGGGGTCGGGGTTGTTGGTCATACGCAGGCCTGGGTGTTCCCGCGTCAAACGGTTTCCCATTGCGGGAACCTCAGTAACAACGGCTCTCAACGAGTTCGTTGTAGAGTCGTCGGCACAGCGACGTGATCGGGCCGCCGCCAACTTGGAGGCCATCGACTCGGTCGACCGGCCGCACCTCCCACGTCGTATTCGTGAGGAAGGCCTCGTCGGCCTCGCGCACGTCGTCTACATCGTAAGTGCCGGTCTCGACAGGGAACGACTCCTCCGCTGCGAGCTCGAGAACGAGTTCACGGGTGATGCCGGGAAGGAGTTCGCCAGTCGCGGGCGTTCGTAACGTCCCGTCGGTCACGAAGAAGACGTTGCTCGTGGACCCCTCTTGGAGATGCCCCGCCTGGTCGCGGAGCAGTGCCTCGTCTGGTTGGTATCCTTCGTTGGAGGCGCGCCGGAGCTCAAGTCGCGCCATGATACCGTTGAGATAGTTGTGCGTCTTCGCGTCGGCAGGGACGGCGTTCGACGGAACCCGACGTGTCTTTACTGTTTGGACCGTCGCGTGGTCGTTCCAGACGGACTTACCCTTGAGTCCGCCGCGGGGGAGCGGCTTGACGACCACCACGACGGTCGGGTCAACCTCCGGTTGCGGGGTAAGCTTTCCCGGCTGGACGCCACGGGTAACCGAGACGCGGACATAGGCGTCTGAAAGGTCGTTCGAGTCGAGCGTCTCTGCGACCCGGAGCGCGAGGTCATCGGGAACCGCATCTGGCATCCCGAGCGTCTCGCAGGTAGTCTCGAGCCGGCCGACGTGGCGGCCCCACGCGAACACTTCGCCGCCGTAGGCCCGACAGGTCTCGAAGGCGGCGTCGCCGTAGCGGAAGCCGCGGTCCGCAACGCTGATTGTCGCTTCCGCCTCGGGGACCAGCTCACCGTCGACGTGGTACTGCATTGACCGTCGGTTCGCACGCCGGGGGTTTCAGTCCTGCCAGTCGCGAGACGGCACGTCACAACTGGCCACCGGCCCTGGACGCACGGTTATGCTTCCCGAGCACGTACAGTAGGCATGGTCAGGAAGTCGACCGCCGTTGCCGCTGGGCTGCTGGGTGCCGTCGCGGCCGTCGGCGCGTGGAACCGTTACCGGCAGTACACCACCGAAGAGGTGCCGTACACGACCGTCGCACGCGTCGGCGATGTCGAGCTCAGACGGTATCCAGCGACGGTGCTTGTTGAGACCGTCGCCGAGTCGGAGGGCGAGGCGTTCGGGCGGCTCTTTCGGTACCTCAAGGGAGCGAACGGCGGCGAAGACTCCCTCGCAATGACGGCTCCAGTGGCGATGCCGGACCGCGGCGCGGAACTGTCGATGACAGCCCCGGTTGAGGTCGAAAAGCCCGGCCGCTCACTGTCGATGACTACCCCTGTCGAGCAGGATGCTGGCGACGATGGCGTTCGGATGGCGTTTTACCTTCCTGACAAGTACGATCTCGAGTCCGCACCACACCCGACTGACGAGCGGGTTCACCTCGTTGTCGTCCCGGAACGAACTCTTGCCGTCCGGCAGTTCTCATGGCGTGCGACAGACGAGCGAGTCGCCCG
The DNA here is from genome assembly GCA_964478805.1 of uncultured Halobacteriales archaeon. Lineage (GTDB taxonomy): Archaea > Halobacteriota > Halobacteria > Halobacteriales > Haloarculaceae > Halosegnis. The sequence goes on from CAYZJQ010000027.1 coordinate 3,338, forward strand.
CGAGACGGTACGCCTGCTTGCAACGCTTGACCACGCCGCGATCGAGGCGGTCGATGAGCCGTTCTACATGGGCTACGACGCGCCGTTTACTCTTCCTTTCCTCCGACGCAACGAGGTCGCCGTTGAGGTGGCGCGGTCGAACTGATCCTCGTCGTATCGGTAGCTGTAACGAAGACGACGTGACGGCCATACGAGACGTGTTCCAGCAGCACACACGCGGGCGAGACCACGCAGCGAATCCGGCCCGCGGGCTGACTCCGACTGTCCCAGTCGCTACTCCTCGGCCGCCCGTTCCATCCACCGGGTGATCCGCTTTGCAGAGATGCCCGTCTCATCGGCAAGTGCGTCGGCATCAGCAGCGAGCAGGTCTGGAACGGACTCGACGCCCGCGTCCGCGAGCCGAGAAGCGTACGCAGGCCCGATACCGCTGATCGTCTCGACGCTCGACGCGTCGCCCCTCCCGTCGTCGGGCGTGGTTTCAGCGGCGACGTCGTCGTTCGGGAGGGCGGCGTCGTCCGGGGTGTCTCCGGGCTCGTCCACCGAGGACTCGGCCGCCTCGATGTCCGCAAGAGGAGCCTCATCGGCCGACTCGACCTGTGAGGCAGGGCCAGCAGCCTCGCCCGGCTCCGTGGTCGCGGCGACATCGTCCTCGCCTGGCGTCTCGGGGGGCGTCTCGGTGACCGAAGACGTCGAGCCGCTGGCGTCGGTGCCGGCCGCGGCAGGCGAGTCCTTGACCGCCCGCTCGGTGCTCGCGTCCGGCTCTTCGTCCCGGCTCGACGACCCGAGACCGAGGGCGGACCTGATCGCATCCAGCAGTCCCATGGCCGTGGGGTAGTCACCCCCTCCTCTTAAACTCGGTCCCGGAGGGCGGCGTTCATCGCCGCGACCGGCGCTTCTTCATCGGTCCATCGCTCGAACGCCGCAACACCCTGATACAGCAGCATCCACGCGCCGTCGACAGTTGTTGCGCCAGCAGCCTGGGCATCGCGAAGGAGCTGGGTCTCGAGCGGGGCGTACACGGCATCAAGCACCGCAAGACCGTCGTGGAGGGTCGCTGCGGGGACTGGCGAGGTCTCGGGGTCGTCCATTCCAACGCTCGTGCAGTTGACGAGCACGTCCGCCCGCCCTAGCAAGTCCGGGAGCGCGTCGAGTCCGTGCCCTGTCGCGCCCGGTATCTCCGTCGCGAGATCGTGAGCCCGGGCCGTGGTTCGGTTGGCAACCGCAACCGACATGCCCTCGTCGGCGAGGCCGAAGGCAACGGCGCGACCAGCCCCGCCCGCACCGACGACGACCGCCGACCCATCGACGGCTACATCGTGATGGCGGAGCGCACGGACGGCGCCAACGGCGTCGGTGTTGTGCCCGGTCGGCTCCGGTCCGGAGAAGTCGACCGTGTTGACCGCCCCGATGCGCCGGGCGAGAGTGTCGGGTTCAACGAGCGTTGCGGCGCGCTGCTTAAACGGGATGGTGACGTTGAGCCCGACCACTCCGAGAGCGTCGGCCCCGTCGAGGGCCCGTTCGAGCTCCCCCTCCTCAGGCTCGAAAGTGACATAGCGGGCGTCAAGCCCGAGGTCGGCATAGGCAGCCTCGTGCATCGGCGGCGACAGCGAGTGGCCGACAGGATTGCCGACCAGTCCGAATACCTGCATGGGAGAGTGGTGCGCGCCCGGGGCGATAAATCACCACGCTCAGGGGCAGGAGGGAACAAAAGAGATAGGTGAGACGCTTACGCCGTTCCAGTAATGAGCCTCGCCGAACGCGTCCGCCACCCGCTCGCGGCGGTCGCCTTCGCTGTGCTGTTGACCGCACCGTGGGTACTTTCCTCGCTGTCCGGTGCGGTCGACTCATACGGCACGACCACTGTCGTCGCGCTCGCCGGGCTCGCCGTGCTCGGCGCCTCCTTCCTCCTCGCGTGGGGCGCGGAGACCGCTGAAAAGGACGTACCACGGGCGTTCGCGATTGCCGTCCTTGCTGTGCTCGCGGTTGCCCCTGAATACGCCGTCGACGCGCTGTACGCGTTCAACGCCGGCCGGTTTGCTGGCACCCCACAAGGGATGGAGGCCGCGAACCTCGCAGTCGCGAACATGACCGGTGCGAACCGCATTCTCATCGGCCTTGGCTGGTCGGGAATCGCGCTGTTCACCATCTATCGAGCTGGCAGCGGTGCTGACCCTGCCGTCCAGCAGCGTGACGGCTTCCTCGCCTCGCGCGTCAATCTTGATCCCGACATTTCCACGGAGATCGCCTTTCTCTTTCTTGCGACGATGTGGGCGTTCCTCGTGCCCCTGAACGGTGGCATCGACGCGCTCGATTTTCTCGTGCTCGTCGGTCTTTATGTCGCCTACATCGCCATCATTCTCCGAGGCGACGTCGAGGAGCACGCCGAGAACGTCGGCGTGCCCGCGTACTTCCAAGCGCGACCGAGATGGGTCCGGATACCGGTGGTGCTCGCACTGTTTGGCTACTCCGGGCTAATGATCTTCTGGGCCGTCGAACCGTTCGCCCACGGACTCGAGGTACTCGGACAGAGCATCGGCGTTCCATCCTTCTTCATGATCCAATGGATCGCGCCGTTAGCTTCTGAGTCGCCCGAACTTATTGTCGTCGCCTACCTTGTCAACAAAGCGCGCTCGACCGCCGGGTTCAACGCCCTCATCTCTTCGAAGCTGAACCAGTGGACGCTACTCATCGGAACGCTCGTGATCGTCTACTCGATCGCACTCGGCGGGTACGGGACGCTTCCGTTCGATCAGAAGCAAGCCGGCGAGATCTGGATTACCGCCGCACAGTCGTACTTCGCGCTTGCGATCCTGGTGAACTTCACTATCAGCCTGCGCGAGGCGGTTGGACTCCTCGTCCTGTTCGCCTCGCAGGTGGGCCTTGAGTTCGTTATTATTCGTGACCTCGTTGCGCTGCCGTTCACCAGCTATGAGCTGCTCATCGCGTACACGGTCGTCTATCTCGTCCTCGGTACGGGGATGTTCATCGCGCGCCGGAACTCGTTTCAGGTGCTGTTCGGGCGGTTGAACGCAACCGCCCGGACGGCGTTCGGAAACGGCGACGTCGAGAAGCCCGAACCGGGCGACTGACCCGACGTGCTAGCGGTGCCCGGTCGGGCACACGCCGGACCTGTAGCGCCGCCGCGAGAGACCCAAACCCATTTGCGAGCCACCCCCCTTGGTTCGGCAATGGCGACCTGTGAGGTGTGCGGCACGGACATCGATTTGCCGTACAACTGTCGGCGCTGCGGCGGGAACTACTGCGCCGAACACCGGCTCCCTGAAAACCACAGCTGTTCAGGGCTGAACGAGTGGAACGACCCTGACGGTGTGTTCGACTCGGGGTTCGACGACTCGGTAAACCAGCAGGGCGATTCCGGCGGCCTGCTCAGCGGGCTGACGGGACCGGGTGGCCCGCTCTCATATTTCAAGGGGAACGCCTCGTATCTCTTTCTGGCAATCATCGTGGTCGTGTTCGCCGTCCAGTTCGTCGTGTTCCCGGTCCTCGGTTACACGGTGTTTGGGCCGGTGTGGCGGTCGGCATTCACCCTGTCGACGGCACAGCCGTTCGCGGTCTGGACGTGGGTTACCTCCGTCTTCTCGCACGGCGGTATCGGCCACCTATTCGGCAACGCCATCGTGCTGTTCTTTTTCGGGCCGGTGCTCGAGCGCTACATCGGGAGCCGGCGGTTTACCGGGATGTTCCTCGCGACCGGTGCGCTCGCGGGGCTGGCGCAGGTCGCGCTCGGCATCTATCTCGGCGACGCAACGTTCGTCCTCGGGGCATCCGGCGCCATCATGGCGATCCTCGGTATTCTCACCGTTCTGAACCCCGGATTGAAAGTATATCTCTACTTCGTGCTCCCCGTCCCGATCTGGCTGCTCGCTATCGGCTATGCCGGTCTGTCCGTCTTTGGTGTCTTCGGCTCGGTCACCGGCATCGGCGACAGCATCGCTCACCTCGCCCACCTTACCGGGCTCGGCCTCGGACTCGCGTACGGCGCTTACCTCAAAGATCAGGTGAGTGCGCCAAGCCAACTCCGGCTCGGCGGGGGTGGTGGCCCCGGTGGGATGAGCGGACCGGGCCGCGGGCGCTTCTGAGGCCGTGGTCACCCCGCTCCCAGAGCGCACCCGCTTTCGCCCCGACCCCGCACTGTCGCGCGGCCAGATGGAAGCACTCCAGCGCGATCTCGCTGCAGTAGCCGGCTTCGCGGACGACTGTCCGGCACCCGAGCGGGTCGAACGCGGCGATGCCCTTGTCGCTGGCGTCGACCAGGCGTTTCTTCTCGACGCGGATCCCGAGCGCGCTATCTCGGCCATCGTCGTCCTTCGAGGCGACGAAGTGATCGAACGGGCCCACGCCATCACCGAAATATCGATTCCCTACGTCCCAGGCCTGCTCGCCTTCCGCGAGGGTGGGCCGATACTCGCAGCGCTCGCGGAACTCAACTGCGAGCCAGACCTATACCTGTTCGACGGCTCTGGACGCATCCATTACCGGGAGGCCGGGCTCGCGACTCACCTCGGCGTCTTGCTTGACGTACCGAGTGTTGGCGTCGCGAAATCGCTGCTGTGCGGACGGGCGCGCCACCCCGTGGACGGACTCGCCGCGGGCGAGCGTGTCCCAATCGAGGCTGATGACTCGATGACTGGGTCGGGTGTCATCGGCTACGCCTACCAGAGCCGACAGTTCGATTCCGGGCGGATCAATCCGCTCTACGTGTCGCCAGGCCACCGTGTGAGCGCCGAAACGGCCGTTGACCTCACGGCGGTGTGTGGCGGCGACTACAAACTCCCGGAGCCGACGCGGTTAGCAGATGCATACGCCGACGAACTGAAGCGGACGGCCGCGGACGGGAACGCCTAACACCGGGGCGGGCGAGCCGGCAGTATGGAACGGACCGTACTGATAACCGGCTGCTCGTCGGGGATCGGGCGCGCAACCGCGCTCGCGTTCGCCGATGAGGAGTGGACGACGTACGCGACGGCCCGCGACGAAGGGGATCTCACCGCGGTCGCCGACGCCGGTTGCGAGACCGCGGCGTTGGACGTAACCGACGACGACGCCGTCGAGCGGGTGGTCGAGCGGGTGGTCGACGAGGCGGGCCGGATCGACTGTCTCGTTAACAACGCCGGCTACGGCCAGCACGGCCCTGCTGAGGACGTGCCGACAGACCTGTTCGCGCGGCAGTTCGATGTGAACGTGGTCGGTCCGCACCGCCTCGTTCGCGAGGTCCTCCCGCATATGCGCGCGGCTGAGGACGGTACGATCGTGAACGTCTCCTCCGTCGCGGGGCGGCTCGCGGTGCCGGGGATGAGCGCGTACTCCGCCTCGAAGTTCGCGCTCGAAGGATACTCTGACGCCCTCCGGAGTGAAGTAGGTCGGTACGGGGTCGACGTGGCGCTCGTCGAGCCTGGCCCAGTCGAGACAAGGTTCCGTGACCGTGTGGACACCGAACTCGCCGGCCTCTCGCGGACCGAGGCGTACGAGTGGCTCTACGAGGCACAAGAGGACGCCTCGCTCATCTCCGGGGAGTCGTCGCCGTTCGCTTCGACCCCCGAGCAGGTCGCGAACACGATCGTAGAGGCTGGCGTCTCGACTGACCCGGATCCGCGCTACGCCGTCGGCGGATTCGCAAAGGCCGTCCTGTATGGCCGGTTCATTCCAGACCGGGTGCGCGATCGCCTGTTGGGACTCGCGGGGCGACTCTGATGGCGGAGTACGACCGAACCCAATGGCTCGTCATCGGCGGCCACCTGACCATCGCGCTGGTGCTCGTCGTCTTTGCGGGGCTGAACTACCAGAGCACAGGCGACCCGGTATCGGCGCTCCCGCCGCTGGCCATCGCCGGTATGATTGCCGTACTTGGACGCAGCGTCGCCCGCGTTGTCGGCCCCCGAGATTAATCGAGACACGCGGCGACGACGCGTAACGCCTCTCTGCCGTGGACTTCATCGGCAAACAACGGCACCCGCTTCACCTGGTGACCGCGGAACAGCTCCTGTGCCTCTCCGAGTGCGCCGCGTTGCACCTCCCACCGACGCTTGCAGAACTCACAGTCTGCTAGATCGGGCGCGACGAACCAGTCCGGGTCGACATCGGCCACGTCCGCGAGCGGCTGCATCACCCGGTTGACCACGACCGTGCCGACTGGAATCGAGAACTCATCGAGGCGAGCGACGAGCCGCTTCGACTCGCTCACACTCATCGCCTCCGGGACGAGGACGACCCGGAAGTCAGTCCGCGTGGGGTCAGTCAGGACGGCACGGAGCCGCTCGACCCGTCGGGCGAGTTCGCGGAGGCTCTCGACGCCTTGTTCCATCTGTTGCTCGTCGGGCGTGTCTGTGCCGAACAACCCGCCGACAGTGCCCATCATGCCGGACATGCGATCCCGAAGCGAGAGGAGTTTTCCGACCATCGAGTCCATTACCTCGGGGAGTTCGAGCAGTCGGAGGGTGTGGCCCGTCGGTGCGGTGTCGACAACAACGCGGTCGAACCGTTCGTCGTCCATATACTGAAGCAGCAACTGAATGGCGGCAGCTTCGTCGGCACCGGGCATCGACCCCGCCTGCAATGGGTTCTCACCACCCAGCAGATCGCCGAGCCCGCCCATCTGTGCGCCGCCGGCGAAGGGCCCATCTTCGAGCGTCTCGGGGTCGATCTCCGCGCCGTACAGCGGGTACTCCTCGCTGATCTGCCCTGGCGTCGACGGCACGTCGCGTCCGAGCGCGTCCGATAACGAATGAGCCGGATCCGTCGAGACACACAGCGTCGCGGTTCCCTCGCGAGCAGAGGCGAGCGCCGTCGCGGCCGCCATCGTCGTCTTGCCGACACCGCCTTTGCCGCCGTAGAGGACGTACTCGGGCGCGTCGACGGTCGCCGAGAGGTCCTCTACCGCCTCTACGGTGATCTCGCTCATACTGCCACTGTGAGGCGGGCACGGGTAGGCCTCCCGGTCCGGTTCAGAGCTTCCTCAGACAGTTCGAGCACAACAGCGCGTAGTCGGGGTTCGTCCGCCCGCAGTTCGAACACCGGGCGGTCCCAGGGCCGGCGCTGTCGCGGTCGCCGCCAGGAACCGCCTCGTCGGCTTCCAGTCCCATCGTCCGCCGAACGACGGCACTCTCCGGCGGCTTTGTCCCGGGGTCGGCGAGCCAGGCATTGATGAGATCGTCGTCGCGCATCGCCTCAAGTCCGCGGTAGAGCCCAATAAACAGGATGGAGGGGACGAGACACATCAGGAGAGTGAGCGCTAGGTCGACCACCGGCGGGAACATCCGTCGCTACTCTGCCCCCATCCGGACGCGTGCGACCGCGTTTCGCCACTGGTCGTCGCCGCGAACGGCATGGGCGGCACCTTCCCCGGCGACGGCGAGCGTCGCCGCTATCGCGACCACGGTGATCGGGTCGACTCCGAGCGTCAGTCCGACGCCGCCCGCAACGCCACCGGATACGAGTGCGACGGCAGCCGACTGACCGGGAGTCTCACAGCCAAGCATAGTTCTGGCAAGGGCTCGAGGTGCTTGAGCGTTGGCAACAGTTCACGGGAACTGACCGTCCGTCCGTCGCCGCTACCCGCCACGGTTTTACCCCCCGGGCCGAGAACACTATCCGTGTCACGCGACGCTGAGTTCGGGTTCGAGCACGTCCCCGTTACAGGGCAGTCGTTCGAGAACGCGCTGGCGAAAGCGCGGGCAGGCGACCGGCTCACCGTTGACGACGCCGTCGAGCTGTTGACCACGGGGTCGGCGACCGAGGGGATCGATCTCCGGCGCAAAGAGCAGGTGCTTGAGGCCGCCGACCGCCGTCGTGCCGAGGTCGTTGGCGACGAGGTCACGTTCGTCGCGAACCTCAACAACAACGTTACAACGGCCTGCAACACCGGCTGTCTGTTCTGCAACTTCAAGGATACCGCCGCGAACTTCGAGTCCGACTCGGCCGTCGACCACCCCGGGTTCACGAAAACCCCTGCCGAGTCGCGTGCGACCGTGCGTGACGCGCTCGAGCGGGGCGTCTACGAGGTCACCTCTGTGTCGGGCCTCCACCCTGCGTTCGCGCTCGACGCCGAACACCATGAGATACTCGCCACCCACGACGACGCCGCGAGTGCGGTAAACTACAAACCGCCCGAGCGGTACGACACCGATCCAGGAACATACGTCGAGCAGCTACGGGCGATGAGCGTCGACGGCGCCCACCTTCACTCGATCACCCCGGAAGAGGCTCACCATGCGGTCCGCGGCACGGAGTGGTCGTACAGGGACGCCTACCGCCGGCTTGCAGCCGCGGGGCTCGACTCCGTCCCAGGCACCGCCGCCGAAATCCTCGTCGATGAGGTGCGTGAGGTCATCTGTCCAGGGAAGATGGACACCGCCGCGTGGCTGGCAGCGATGGAGGCGGCCGCAGAGGCGGGGCTTCCGACCACGGCGACGATCATGTACGGTCACGTTGAAAACGAGATGCACCGCGCACGCCATCTGCAGCGGGTGCGCGATCTGCAAGACCGGACGGGTAACATTACTGAGTTCGTGCCCCTCTCGTTCGTCCACGAGACGACGCCACTGTACGAGCGAGGGATCGTCGACGGCGGCGCGTCCGCGGCGGAGGACGAGTTGATGATCGCCGTTGCACGGCTGTTCCTCGATAACGTGGAACACATCCAGTCATCGTGGGTGAAACACGGCGACGCTCAGGGGCTGAAACTGCTCTCGTGTGGCGCGGACGACTTCATGGGAACTATCCTTTCAGAAGAGATCACCAAGCGTGCGGGCGGCAGCTACGGCGAGTTTCGGAGTTTCAACGACTATGTCGGGATGATCCGGGCAATCGGGCGTGTGCCGGTCGAGCGGTCAACCGATTACAAACAGCGACGACGGATTACAGGCGAGCGCCCTCATGGCCCGACGCTCGGCCCGAAGGCGGACGGGACACCGTTGCTCCGACGGGGCGAACGACGCGGCGGCGTGGGCACGGCCAGCGCGGACGACTAACGAGCGACACGCCCGGTTATCGCTGGAACAGCCGACACGGCCCCGGCAGTGGTATATACACCACATCGCTTACCTGTGGTTATCGTTCTGCTACACATCGGTCCGCCGAGCGCCGAGGACTCGGGGCTCATGGCCGCTGAGCGCGCGGCTGTCCGTCGCCCGATGCGCCGGCTCTTCACGGAGTACGGCCGTCGGTATCCGCTACCGGTGGCCACGGCGCTCGCTGCAAACGTCTGCTCGCCGCTGTTCGGCCTTGTTCCGGCGTTCGTCCTCGGAGTAACCATCGACGCGCTGTTCCTCGGGTCGCGGCCCTACGGGTTTCCGTTCCTGCCTGCGTGGCTCGTCCCGACAAGCGAGGGGGCACAACTCGGCTTCTCCGTTGGCTTAGTCGTCGTCGCTGCACTCGTCGGTGCGGTGTTGACGTGGGCGGGCAGTTGGGGATGGACCGCGTTCGCCGAACGCGTCCAACACGACGTACGTACCGACGTCTACGACCGGCTTCAGCGCCTCGGAATGGACTTTTTCACCGAGCGACAGACCGGCGAGCTCGCGAGCATCGTCGGCAGCGACGTGAACCAGCTCAACCGCTTCCTCGACGGCTGGCTTGGACGGACCCTCTCTATCGTTGTGCAACTCACCGGCACCGGGCTGGTGATGTGGGCGCTCGACCCTCGACTCGCCGTCGTTGCGTTGGCTCCTGCTCCGTTATTGGTGATCGTAAGTTACCTATTCGTTCGAGAAATCCGTCCGCGCTACCGCGAGTCTCGGGGGACGTTTGGACGACTGTCCGGCCGCATTGAGAACAACCTCTCGGGCATCGAGGTGGTGAAGTCATTCACGACGGAGCGGTTCGAGGCAGACCGCGTCGCCGTCGCCTCGCAGGAGCACGCCGCCGCCCGCTACGCCGCGGCCGCACTCAACATCCGCTTCGGGCCGAGTCTCTCGCTCATCACTGGGCTGGGCTTCGCACTCGTCTTGCTCGTTGGCGGGCTGTGGGTACTTACCGGCCGGGTCGGCCCGTTCGCCGGCGCACTCACCGTCGGAACGCTCATTATCTTCCTCGATTACACTCGGCAGTTTACCCAGCCGATGACACAGGCCGGGATGTTGCTCAACAATTACGAGGACGTGAAAGCCTCGGCAGTGCGTGTGTTCGCCCTCGTGGACTACCCAGTCAGCATCGGGGAGGAAGCCAATACCACCGACTTGGCCGATCCGCAGGGCGCCGTCGCGTTCGAGGCCGTCTCCTTCGCGTATCCGCGGCCCGCCGGAGAACGGGACGATGGTGAGGCTCCGACCGACAGCCGGGGTGTCCTCAAGAACATCTCCTTCGACGTTACGGCCGGCGAGACGGTCGGACTTGTCGGGCCAACTGGGTCTGGGAAGTCGACGCTCGCGAAGCTGCTCCTCCGGCTGTATGACCCCGAAGAGGGTGTCGTCCGTGTCGATGGCCGCGACGCCCGTGAGTACACGCTCGCGAGCCTCCGTGGCGCGATCGGCTACGTGAGCCAGGAGCCGTTCCTGTTTTCAGGAACTGTCCGGGAGAATATCGCCTACGGAACGGAGGCGACAGACGCGGAGATCGAGCGGGCGGCCCGCGCTGCGGCGGCCCATGAATTCATCACTGGGCTCCCAGAGGGATACGACACAGAGGTCGGGCAGCGGGGGGTTAAACTGTCAGGCGGACAGCGTCAGCGCATCGCCATCGCGCGGGTCGTCCTGAAGGACCCACCGATCCTCGTCTTCGACGAGGCAACCAGTCATGTCGACAACGAGACGGAGTTGCTCATCCAGCGGTCACTTGCGGATCTCATCGCGGGGCGGACGGCGTTCGTCATCGCCCACCGGCTCTCGACGGTCCGGAGCGCAGACCGCGTGTTCGTGCTCGACGACGGCGAGATCGTCGAACGTGGCGGCCACGAAGAGCTACTAGCCGCAGGCGGGCTCTACGCGAACCTCTGGGCCGTACAGGTCGGGGATATCGAGTCGCTTCCAGAGGCGTTCGTCGCGCGAGTCACCGCACGAGCGGCCGATGTCGGTGCCGATGACTGAAACACGGAGGCACAGCCACCGGACGCGTGCCCTGTCCACCGCTCTACATGGCCGGCACGGGCCTGCGAGACGCTCCGCAGGACGTTCCCGCCCTCGTTGGCAAGCTACTCGCCCAGCACCGCCCGGTATCGCTCGCCGGCGGGGTCATCGCGTTCGAGCGCCTGTTCTAGCCGCCCGGAGAGCCACCCCTCTTGGACGAACCGCTCGTAAACGGGGAGTCGCTCGCGCAGCGGCACGCCTGCCTCATCGGCGATGGCCTCGAGTTCGCGCAGCGCTGGCCATGCGTAGTCCGGATTGACGTGGTCGTCGGTTACCGGGGAGACGCCGCCGAGGTCGTCAACGCCACAGTCGAGCAGGTCACGCACGGGCGCGAGGTTCGGGGGCGACTGGACGCTCACTGATTCCGGAAGACACGCACGGGCCATCGCCGTCGTCTCGCGCATAATCTCAAGCGCTGGTCCTGGGTCGGACCACCGCTCGTTCGGGGAGACTGGCTGGATGATGACCTCTTGAATATGGCCATACTGCTCGTGAAGCTCGCGGATTGCGAGCAGGCTCTCGGCCCGGTCTCGACGCGTCTCGCCGATACCGACGAGGATGCCCGTCGTGAACGGCACGCCGAGTTTGCCCGCGGTTCGGATTGTCGCGAGCCGCTGCCCCGGGGACTTCGCCCGCGGGCCCCCGTGTGGCTCCACCTCTGCGGTCGTCTCAAGCATGACGCCCATCGAGGCGTTCAGGTCGGCGACCAGCGCCATCTGCTCACGCGTCTGGTCGCCGGGGTTGGCGTGTGGGAGCAGGCCAGCGTCAAGGGCGATCTTGCAGGCTTCTTGGAGGTACGCGTGAATAGAGTCATGACCCCACTCGTCGAGTTGGTTGTGAACCGCGGTGTAGCGGTCATCAGGATCGTCGCCGAACGTGAACAGCGCCTCCGTGCAGCCAGCGTCGGCGCCGCGCTCGCAGATTTCCCGCACCTCAGCCGGGGACAGCAGGCTTGCCCGGCCGGGCGGGTCGTAGTACGTGCAGTAAGTGCAGGTGTACCGGCATGCGGTCGTGAGCGGGATGAAGACGTTGCGTGCGTAGGTGAGCGCGTCCGCTGCAGCCACGTCGCCGGGCGTGACAGCGAGCAGTCGTTTCACGGCGGCATCATCGATGGCGAGGTCGATCCCGTACTCCTCAGCCCCAGGGAACACAGCTACGGCTACGGCTCGGTGGACAAGTAGCTGTGGATGTACGTAGGTGGCGCCGCGGAGCCGGTGTCAGTCAGGGTGCCCTCGACCGGCAGTTCCGGGCCCACGGCGCCGGCGCGAGCGGGACTCGCGCACTCTCTATCAGGCGCGCAAGCGACTAAACGGTTACTCTGTGGTGCGGATGAACCGGACACGCCCGTCTGTACTCTCAATACGCCCACAGTCGCGAAGCCACTCAGCCGCCGTGCCGTCGCCGTGGAGGAGAACCTCAGCGAGATCCGTCGGTTCGTCAACGTCGACGGCGAGTCGAAAGGAGTCAACCGTGGTAGTCGAGAGCCCGGCCTCCCGGGCGATGCGTCGGTGGTCGCGTACGGATGCGCCGTGGTAGTCCACGGTGAATGCAGGGTCACGGACGACGATTGCGTTCGTCCCCCCGCCGAGCCCTGGGGCGACGGCCACGTCCACGTCTGGGGCGACCAGTCGCTTGATTGCCGCCGGTGTCGCAAGTGGCAGATCGGCCATCACCACGGCGGTTGGCAGCGCACCAGCAAGCGCCCCGTTGACCGCCTCAGTAAGCGGTCGGTCGTCCACCACAACCGGCGCGTCGACCTCGATCGGCGCTGTGGCAAGCACGAGTGGGTCGTGCTTCTTGAGCGCAGCAAGGGTATCGGCGAGCATGGCGGCCGCAAGTGCGCGACGCTCGCTGTCATCGAACAGCGAGGAAAGCCGCGACTTAGGTGTCGCGGCGTCGAAGGGAACGAGAACGCGCATCGGCCATCAACCCAGTTTGTCGTAGCTGTCCTGCTGGGAGCGGTAGTAGATGCCCCCGCCGACAAGGAGCCCAACGACCAGCAGCGCACCCACGCCGTAAAGGATGAGCTGGTTGCGGTTTTGGGCGCTCTGGGCGCGCTCGGCCCGCTCTTCGGCTTCTGTCGCGAGTTCGACCGCGAGGTCGAAGTTCTCTCCGTCGTATGCTTGCTTCGCGTTGTCCAACGACCGCTGTGCCTCCTGGTTGCTTGCGGCCATGACGGCTGACTCCGCACGCTCGATAGCGTCACGGGCGTCCTGTGAGGCAGTCGTATAGTGGTGAACCTGGGTGCTCGCGATGTCCTCGCGCGTCCCACCCTCACGCACCAAGTCGAAGGCGGCGAACTCGTACGTCTGGGCGGGCTCGTAGCTGAACTCGCTTACCTCCGGGGTCGTTCCTGTTATTTCGATGGCAACTTCGGCGGTGCCGTCGTCGATACTAACCGACTCGTTGAATGAAGGCCCATCGTACGACTCTTGGGACACCTGATTGCCGGCCTGGTTCAACTGGCGGACGGTCCAGGTCACATTGGTTAGCTCAGTCTCCCCGTTGAGCGTCCACGACTCGTAGTTCGAGTACAGTTCGGTTAGCATGTAAGTGGCCGTCACGTCGCTCCCGACTCGGGTCTCTTCCGGAACGCCTTCAGTGCTAGTTGAAACGGCCGCGGCAGGCACGACGGCGACGGAGAGTACGAGCAGGACTACGACGACCGCCTCAGAACAGCGGCTCCAACTCATCTTCATCGTCTTCCACCAGCCGGTGTAAGTTCTCTTCGCTCTGCTGGCGGATATCGTCGATATTGTCTTGTGCTTCGATGGCCACCTGCTGGAGCTCCTTGATTCGGGGGACGTTCGTCACCCCAGACAGGAGGATGACGCTCGCAACGAACCCTGAGTCGGACACGGGGTAATCACCGCCGCGAACCTCCATCGACCCGGTCTGCTCCTCAAGCCACTTGCGCCCGCGCTCGATACCTTTGCGGTTGAGGTATTTCGGCGGCCCGGACATCACGAGCAGCGCCCGCTCGGCGCCATCGATCTCGCAGGGAAGTGTGAGCCGCCCAAGCGCGGCCTTTCGGACGAGTGACGTGATGCGATTAGTTGTGTTGGCCGCGTCAAGCCCGTCGTCACCGTCATCATCACCCGTAAACCGTGAAAGCAGACCCTTTTTCTCCCGCTTGACTTCCTCGGCTGCGTAACCGACAGTGGAGACACCGCCGCCTGACAAGGTATTGATGATCTCCGAGGAGTCGACAACTGACTCGCCGACCTCTCCACCCGGTTCGATCTCGCCAGCACCGAAGAGGATGCCGAATCGCCGAACGATCTCTTCGTTGATCTCGCTGTAGCCGCTCTCCATTGACTCGCCGGTCTTCCGCCATGCATCGTTATCGAACACCATCAGGTTGTCCACCTCCCGGACGAACGTCTGAAACGACCGGGCTGCGTTCAGCGTGTAGATACCCCCCTCATCCTGACTGGGCAGGACGCCCAGCCCGTAAACGGGCTCGGTATAGATACGCTTCAGGTGTTTGCACAGCACGGGCGCACCGCCTGATCCGGTACCGCCGCCAAGCCCGGCGATAATGAGGAAGGCATCTACCTCATGAACCGGGATGGAATCAATAGCGCCCTGAACTTCATCGATATCTTCCTCGGCAATTTCCGCACCGAGCTCGTTGTCAGCCCCGACGCCGTGGCCCTTGACTCGAGCCTGCCCGATGAGCACACGGTTCTCGTTAGGGATGTTTGTCAGCCCCATGAGGTCGGCTTTCGCACTGTTGACGGCCACCGCCGCGCGGACGATCTCGCTGCCCGTCCGCTCGTCGTACTCGAGGAACTTATCGAGGATCTTGCCCCCGGCCTGCCCGAAGCCGATCATTGCGAGCTTCATTGGTTCTTAGAAATACGCCGCTCGCTCGCTTGATAAGCTTTCGGCCGGGCTTTGCCGGATGAAACGGGCGCGTCAGACGCGTGAACGACGCTTACGCAGGGCGGTGGTCACTGGCGCTCGAGTTGCGCGTCCGTCACGCCAAGGTACGACTGGAGTTGAGTCAGATCCGACTCTGTCCAGCCGAACGCCCCGATCCCGTTGTTCGTCGTCGTGTTATCGAACTTCAGCGATCGGTACTGGTCAGAGCCCATCGGCGCCCCCGGTACGTTATCAAGCACCGACAGGCCGAGACCCGCGAGCGGCATCGGCACGGGGACCACCGAGATCGGCTTGCGCTTTGCCGCCCACGCCAACTTCGCAACCTCTGCAAGCGTCAACACTTCCGGGCCCCCAATCTCGTAGGTCCGACCGACGTGGGGGTCGTCGCCACCAGCGTCCCGCTCGTCAGGGCCTTTCCCCTCCGAGTCGGGCTCTTCACCGCCGTCGGTATGGTACTCCACCGAGGGTCGCGAATCGCCGGGGCCATGCCCGCCGTCGGCCGCAACCGCTGGGTCCGCGTCGCTCTCTGGCCCGGTGACCGTCCCCGCGACGCCGTCGGCGACCATCGAGACCAGCTCTTCGACGAAAATCGGCTGGAACCGTGTTTTGCCGCCGCCAGGGAGCGGCGTCAGGTATGGTGTCGCGAGCTTTCGGGTAAACGGGATGAATTCGCCGCCATCGCCGAAGACGACTGACGGACGGTAGATCACCCAGTCGAGCGTGGACCGCTTCACTGCGTTCTCGGCCTGGCCCTTCGCGCGGATGTAGGCCGTCGGTCCATCGGGGTCAGCCCCGAGCGCGGACAGTTGGATAAACCGCGTAACGCCGTGGGTCTCCGCTGCCTCGACAGCGTTTTCTGTTCCGTTGAGATGCACCTCGAAATGGGTCTCGTCGCCGCCCGAGGGTTTGAATAGCGGGGAGAGTGCGACCAGCTGAACAACGCAGTCGATATCCTCGAAATGGGGTTCAATAGAGTCGTAGTCGGTCACGTCGCCACGGACCGTCTCGACGTCGTGGGTGAACCGGGCTTCGCGGGGGTCGCGGGCCAGCGCAATCACATCATGCCCGCGGCTTGCCAGTTCATCACAGAGGTATGAGCCGACGAAGCCGGTGCCGCCGGTCACAAGTACGTGCATACCGTCTGCTTCGATAGGAAGCCTCCTAAAGATACCGCGGGACGGGGTGTCAGTCACGGTATTTACGTCCCCTCACGTCCACCGACGAGTATGCTTATCACGCTCGAGGGGATCGACGGCGCCGGCAAGACTACGGCGCAGGAGGCGCTCTCGGCCGCTTACCCGGATGCCGTCTGCACCCGCGAGCCAACAGACTCGTGGTATGGCGAAGCCGTCAAACGGTCTATTGGCGATGCCACTTCGGACCCGCTCGCTGAGTTGTTCCTCTTTGTCGCCGACCATGCGGACCATCTCGCGCGGACCGTCCAGCCTGCACTCGACGACGGGCGACTGGTCATCTCTGACCGCTACGTGGACTCGCGGATCGCGTATCAAGGCGCATCGCTCTGCGGCGTCGTCGACCGCCCGATGGAGTACGTTCGCGGTGTCCATGCCCCTTTCACCAGGATGCCGGATGCAACGTTGTACTTCGACGTGAGCCCTGAACTCGGCGCTGAGCGGGCTGGCGCGACGAATAAGATGGAGCACATCGACTTTCTCGCCGACGTCGCAGCAAACTACGAGCGGCTACTCGAAGCGGAGCCGGGCCGATTCGTCCGCATCGACGCGACTCGCTCGCCGGAAGCGGTCATTGAGTCGGTTGAAGACGTACTGTCGCGGTTGGTGGACAAAGAAGCGGAGTAGGCGCGTCAACCGAAGTGCTCGACGTACAGTTCTTGGGCGTGTTCGATCGCGGCATAGGCGGCTTGTCGGTCCTCGAACCCCTGCGTCTCGACGGTCTTGCCGGCCTCAAGATTCTTATATGTCGCAAAGAACTCTTCAATCTCGTCTAATTGTTGCTGTGTGAGGTCCCCGAGATCCTCGATGTGGTCGTACCGGGGGTCCTCTGAAGGAACGGCGATGACTTTGTCGTCCTGTTCGCCGTCGTCATCCATCTTCATCAGCGCGACCGGGCGCGCCTCGATGACACACCCTGGAAAGGTGGCGTCCTCGACGAGCACGAGCACGTCGAAGGGATCCTCGTCGTCGTAGTAGCTCTGCGGGATGAATCCGTAGTCAGAGGGATAATGTACGTTCGAGTGGAGCACGCGGTCAAGGACGACTCCCGGAATCGACTTGTCGTACTCGTACTTGTTGCGTTCGCCTTTCAGACACTCGATAACGGCGTAGATTTCTTCGGGCGCGTTCGGACCGGTCTCGAGGTCCTCCCAGAGGTTCGGCATGGTCCCGGCTCCGACCGGCGGTAAAAAACCCCTTTCGGTCCCTGACGGAGCGTCGATCCTCTCATAACAACCCGTGAATACTCCCTGGAGATGCTCTCGTGCGCATCCTCGGCGAGTATCGAAAGCCTCTAACCGGCATCTGACCTATCGACGCGGTGAACTTCGGGAACAAAAAGCGGTGTCACATGTTCGCGAAGTGTTAAATACGCGTACAGCGTTGATTACACTATGTCAGAGGCACAATCGGTTTCGGGCACGCCGGGTATCGCAAGCGAGCTAACTGCGTTCCAGCGGAACATCCTAACCATCCTCGCTGAGGAGGCCCGCTATGGGCTGGCGATCAAGCGGGAGTTAGAGTCGTACTACGGAACGGAGGTAAACCACGGTCGGCTGTACCCCAACCTCGACGATCTCGTCGAGTTTGGCCTCGTCGAAAAGAGTGAACTCGACAAACGGACGAACCAGTACGCCCTCACAGAAGACGGTGAAGGGGCCCTACTCGAGCAGTTCCAGTGGGAATTCAAGAAGTTCGGTGCCGACGGCGAACGCACCGCGGCGCTGGCCGACCTCATCGAGGGGTAGACCGCGCCAATTGCGACCGGATCAAATCACGACCAGCAACTGCACCGATCAGCCCGTGTCAGCCGTCGAACCACGCTCACACGCCAGCGCGACGGACTCCTCAACGACAGCACGCTGGTCGTCTGTCGGCCACGCGTTTCGTGGAAAGTACTCGGTCACGAACTCCTGCCGCTCCGTGGCCGTGAGCGTCTCGACTCGTTTCGCGTAATGGTTGCTCGCAAAGTCCGCAAGCGCACGCGCCGTGGCGCCGTGCGGGTCCCCATGTTTGTCGGCCACGGCCGCCGCGACCGCCCGGTTGTGCGCTGCGATCTCTCGCCACTCGTCTGCGTCCCCCACCCCATCGAGTGGGACCTCCACACCTGCCTCGACATCCACACGGTCCATCTGGACGGTCCCGTCGTCATCGAGCCAATTGGCTGGATGACAGACGAGCGTGGCTCCGTCGTCGTCCTCGCGAACGCGGGCTACGTATCCGTGTTCGTCAAGGAGTTCGTTGCGTCGCTGACGGTACTGTTCCGGTTCGCTCGGCCCGTCGTACTCACCAGCTGGAGGTACGGCGTCCGCCCACTGCTCGGCCTCTCTCGCACGCCGTGTCAGCCGTGCCGCCTCGTCGACCACGTCATCAGGGATCATCGAGTGCGTCGCTCGCTAGTTCATCGGCGCGTGCGTTTATCTCTCGCGGAACGTGTTCGAGCGTCCACTCCTCGAAGCCCCCAAGTAACTCGCGTGTCCGAACCCGCCGCTCGCGAAGTTCTGGCTCGTTCGTATCCCACTCGCCGCGCACCTGCTTGATCACCAGTTGGGAATCGCCCCGCACGTGGACCGTTTCGAACCCGTAGTCCTTGGCGACCTCCAGCGCCCGAATGAGCGCGTCGTACTCAGCGCGGTTGTTCGTCGAGTGGCCGATGCGTTCTGCTCCCTCGGCGACAATACCGTCACCGGTCACGATCGCATATCCGACCGCCGCCGGGCCAGGGTTGCCGTGACAGGCCCCGTCAAAGTAGACGTGTGCACGACCGCCGGTACCGCGCAGGAGTCCGACCAGTCGGTTCGGATCGCTCCCCTGGACGACCACCTTCCCATCATAGGCGACGGCCGTCGCGCCCGCGTGATCCGCGCGCCACCGCTCGTGGTCCGTGTTGCCCGCCTCAACGGTCACACCCGCCGCGGCGAGTCGCTCACGAGCCTCTTCGGGATCGCACTCGATAACTGGCACATCCCTTTGTTATCCAAGCGGGACTGTGACGGTTTCGGGAGTCTGCCCCAGGCAGGAGCGTCCTACTGATCGAACCGAACGACGGCGGGAGAACTACATATAAAAACAACTGGTGGGTGCGCCAGGTTCTGTCCGTCAGACGGCGACACGTCTCCGGGTTCATGATCCGTCCGTTCCACTCGGACCCATGGATTTATTTGGGGGCGCGCGTGCGTACGACATAGGATGTCACAGCCCAGCCGCGAGCGCCAGCGCACGAGGGAGACAGTCGACGAGGAGGAGGCGGAGTCGGAGCGGGAGACGGGGTGTCCCGAGTGTGGATCGGACGCGCTCGTGCAGTCGGGCGATCATGAGACGGTGTGTGACGACTGTGGGCTCGTCGTCGACGAGTCGAATATCGACCGAGGGCCGGAGTGGCGTGCATTCAATCACTCCGAACGGCAATCCAAATCCAGAGTGGGCGCGCCCACCACCCAGACGATGCACGACAAGGGATTGACCA
>CAYZJQ010000028.1:0-22885 GCA_964478805.1 uncultured Halobacteriales archaeon
CGGTCTTGCGCATCGCGATGCCGCTGGCCATCAGGCCGACGAAGCAGTCGTACTCGCCCCAGTGCTCGGCGAAGACGTCACCATGGTATTCGACGATGTCGACCGTCTCGTAACCGTCGCCGATACCCTTGCGTATCTCGTGGGCGGTCTCCAGTTTCCGCTCGAAGCTGATGATCGCAATCTGTTCGGCCACCTCGCCGTCGCTGTCCGGTGTCGCGCAGTGGCCGCCCGATTCCTCGTCCGTGTCGGTCGTCTCCGTGTTCGTGTCGGCGCTCATCTCAGTCGTCAGCCTCCTGTCCGTTCTCGTCGTCCGCGCTTCGGTTCGCCCAGCCACCGTAGAGGTACGACCGCTCGTAGCCCGCCCGGCGGGCCGCATCGCCGATGAGCACCATCGCCGAGGCACGGTAGCCCGCGTCCTCGACCTTCTCGCCGATAGTGCCCACGGTCCCCTCGATGACATCCTCATCGGGCCAGGAGGCGTGGTACACGACCGCAACGGGCGTGTCGGGATTGTGGCCGTCGGCAAGTAGGCGGTCCATTGTCTCCGCGACTGCGTGGGTCCCGAGGTAGACGCAGGTGGTTACATCCCCAGTCCCGACGAACTCACCGATATGGTCTTGTTCAGGATCCAGCGTCTTCCCCTGTGGCCGGGTGAACGCGACGTGGTTCGCCGTGCCGTTGAGCGTCAACTGGGTGCGGAGCGTCGCGCTGGCCGCGAACGCCGCGGTGACGCCTGGCACGATGTACGTTGGCACCCCCTCATGCTCTAGGGCGTCCATCTGTTCCAGCGCCGCCCCATAGATGGCTGGGTCGCCGCTGTGAAGTCGGACCACCTCGCGTCCTGCCTCGTAAGCATCTCGCATCAGCGGCACCAACTCCTCAAGATCCTTGCCGATGCTCGAGACCTGCTCGGCATCGGTCGCGAACTCGTCAAGAAGGTCGCTGTTGACTAGCGACCCGGCGTGGACAACGAGATCGGCCGCCTCGGTGAGGTCCCGGCCGGTGACGGTCAAAAGCCCCGGATCCCCAGGGCCAGCACCAACGAACGGAATCCCCTCCTGTATCTCGCCGGCGGTCTGCGCGCCGACCCGCGAGTCGCGCTCCTGTGCGGTCTGTGCGTCGATGGCCGACTGTGGGTCGCGTTCGGTCACTGGCCGACCTCCAGCGGCTCGTCGCCGCAGGCCTCGGCGACGGCACACTCCTCAGCGCGGACGGCCTCATCGACGACCTCGAACGTCGCGGTCGCCGGCTCGGTGCTGGTTCCGGGCTGCTCCGCGTACGCGAGCGTGTAGTAGTCCCGCTCCGCAAGGTCGGTCGGGTCGTCAGTGACGACCGTCTCGCCTGCCTCCATGAACAGCCGGCGGCCGTACACGACGTCGTAGCCCGCGTCGGTTAGTTTCGCGTGCGTGGCAGGTACGTCGGTCACCTTGAACAGCACAAGCCGGTCAGGGCCGGTCGGCGCCGCACCACGGGCAGCCTCGCGGAGTGCGAGCCCGTCACCGGCAGCGACCTCCACGCCGAGCGCGCTGGTGAACGCGGACATCGCACTCACGCCGGGGACGGTCTCAACCGCCACCTCAGGGTGAAACCGGTCGAGCGTCCGACGCAGGTGGCCGAACGTGGAGTAGACGTTCGGGTCACCTAGCGTGACGAACGCCGCAGTCCCGTCGCGTGCGACTGGGGCGATCTCCGCGGCCGCGGCCTTCCACGCCCGGCGGAGTTCGTCTTCGTCCCGTGTCATTGGGAAATTAAGCTCGCCAATTCTGGATTCGCGGACATGTTCGGTTGCGACCGACCGTGAGAGCCGTCCGGGCGAGTAAACCACCTCTGCCCGCTTTAAGATCTCGCGTCCACGGACGGTCACAAGGTCCGACGCACCAGGACCGAGCCCGACGCCATAAAGAGTCATCCAGCACCTCCATCGGTGGCGGCCTCCGGGGTCGCGCTCCCGACCAGCATGTAGACCGGGTTCTGCGAGTCGAAACTCGTCGCACCGGCCAGGTCGTAGCCGTGGCTCACCTGGAACTGGACCACCTCGTCGAGCAGGTTCCGTTCGCGAAACGCCGCGGTCGCGGCCCCGGCCACCTCCAGCCGGGCGACGTTCATTACGACCCGGTCGACGCCCGTCCCGACGGCGTGATCGAGGACGGCCTCGTAGTTTCGACTGCCGCCAAGGAACAGCGCGTCGGCGTCGTCCGGGAGCCCATCGGGCGCCTCGGCCACACGGAGTTCGGCACCCTCCACGTCGTTCGCCGCGAGGTTCTTCCGGGTCGTTTCGAGCCGATCCGACTTCCGTTCGAGCGCAGTGACCCGACCCGCCCGGCGTGCCGCCTCGATGGTGACGGCACCTGTACAGGAGCCGACCTCCACGAAGTGGTCCGTCGGCCGCAGGTCGAGTTTACTCACGAGGACGGCCCGGACCTCTGGCTTGGTCGGGCCGGCCTTCGCGTCGTGTGGGAGCGATACGCGTGACATCGCGCTAGCCAACCACCGTTGTACGTAAAACAATTTTGCTTGTATTAGGACAAGCCTGTTTTCCCAAAGTGCGCTGAAGTCCGCCCTGGAGACAGGCTAACGCGTACTATAGTAAAGATACTTGAGTTACCTGGTTGAGAGACCGGTATGTCGAACGACGGCGAAGGACCGACGGGGGCCGATGTCCTCAGGAACAAACGCGAGGCCACCCGCTATCAGATACTGGTCCAGATCGCTGAACGGCAGCCGGCGGTCAGCCAGAGGGAGGTCGCTGATGCAATCGGTGTCACCTCGCAGGCGGTCAGCGACTACCTACAGGGACTGGTGAACGAGGGCTACGTTGAAAAGCTCGGCCGGGGCCGCTACGAGGTGACGAAGGAGGGGGTCGACTGGCTTATCTCCGAGACCGAGGAGCTCCGCACGTTCCTCGATCACGTCTCGGAGGACGTCGTCGGGCAGGTGGAGATCGAGACGGCCATCGCGACGACCGACATCCAAGAGGGCGAGACTGTTTCGCTCTCGATGAGCGACGGCGTACTCCGGGCGATGGCTGGAGGCGCCGGAAGCACGACCGCCATCGCGGTCACAGACGCTGAGGCCGGCCAGGACGTCGGCGTGACGAACTTCGAGGGAATTCTTGAGTACGACCTCGGAACCGTCACCGTTGTCTCCGTTCCCCGGGTTCAGGACGGCGGGAGTTTCGCCGTCGACACCGCGACGGTATCGGACCTGGCTGACGAACACGACCTGCTGGCCGTGGCCGGAACCGAAGCGCTGGCGGTCGTTGAGGCAGCCGCTCTCGTTCCAGACATCCGATTCGGGTCCCCGGAGGCCACTCAGGAGGCGGCCATGAAGGGCCTGGATATCCTGCTTGTGGCGACGACGGCACGGCTCTCGCGACACACTGACCTGCTCCGGGAGCAGAATCTCAGCTACGAGGTGGTGGAAGCGGTTCAAGAGGAACCACGGTAGCAACTGCGGTTCACCGCAGAACACCGACTGGAAATGGTGGCCGAGCTGTTCACGCCCCGGTGGAATCTGTCATGCCGAGTTCCGTGCCCGACTCGCGCTGTGTATCTTGCACGTCGCTACTGACAGCCACTGGATAGGTCGTTAAGGCCCTGATACACAGAGGGCGTGAGTCGGTCACTGGTCGGTTGCCAACTCATGGAGCCACGGATCAGTAACACAGACGAGTCGAGTCAGAACGAGACGGTCTGATAAACGAGGCCGTAGAGGTCGATATACCGCTCGTGGTGTCGACTCCTCCGCTCGGCGTGATTCGGTCGCGGTGTGAGCCCAGGGCTGTCACGACCGCTCGTCCAGCGTGGCCGCCACGATCTGCCGTTCAGCCCGTCGAAGCAGGTCCGAGGCCGTCGACGTGGCACAGTCCAGTGCCCTGGCAACCGCCTCGATATCGCCCTCGCGGGGGACCGCATAGTAGCCGGCGTCCCACGCTGCGGCGAGTGCCTCCCGCTGGCGCTCGCTCACCTGAGTACCACGGGATCGATCGTACGTACCGGTCCGGAGCACCTCGATGTCGACACTGCTGGGGAGTGCCTCGATAGCTGCGGAGAGGGCGTCGCTGTGGCCGACCATCGTCTGTCTCACGGTCCGATCCGACCGCAACTCCACCGGCGGCACGACGAGCACGGCGTCGCGGTCCAGCGCTTCTCGATACTGTTGTTCGCGAGCACGTAACTGTGTCCGGACGTAGATATAAAACCCCTCCTCGGCGGCAGTGGTCGTCCACTCTTCGACCTGTGGGACTCGATCGATGGTCCGCTCGTAGCGCTGGCGGTCACCTGCTACGTGGAGCAACAGCGTCGTCACCTCGCCACCGGCGTCCCGTTCTAGTATCGTCTCCCGGTCGATCGCCGGTGACTCGCAGACGAACTCGTGCATCGGATGAAGCTCCTCGGCCGGGATTTCTAGTGCGATACGGGCAGCATGCATACCGGGTCCTGTGGGTTGAAGTGTCATAGCAGTCAGGGCCGCTCGGGATCGACGGCGTGCACCAGGACCTCGCACTCCGTCTCGAGCGGCGGGGTGAGGAACGTCTCGGGCGTCTCTAACACTCGCCGCAGCAGCCACTCCGAGACCCGCGCGTCCCACTCGTCGGACTCGTAGAAGGCCTCGTAGAGCCGGTCCATATCTTCGGTCTCCATGTAGTAGTGGAGTATCTGCCGGTCACCGCCTGTTTCCAGCAACAACGACTCGGTGTACATCGCCTCCGCTTCGACGGTGTCCGTTTCGTCGCGAGCCCAGGCCTGCACCCGGTTGAACTGTTTGAGCCAGTTCACGAGATCGACGGCACGTGCGACCACGGAGCTGGTGAGTCCGGGCTTCAACGCGAGAGAGGTGATCGCGACCGGTATCGGGAGTTCGTCGCCGGCGACGGGTGCGACAAGCGACCGCCCAACGGCGTCGGCATACCGCGACTGTCGGAGGGGATTGGTCACGTGGGTAACGTACCGGTGGGCGCCGTGACCGGCGGCGTGAATCGTCGCCTCACCCGTGAGCAGGTCCGTCAATCCACGCTCGAACAGCGGCGATGCAGCTCGGATGGTTGTGTCCGGCGTCGTCCACGCCTCAATGTCGACGTCAACCACCTCGATGTACCACAGCAGTGCATCGCTGCGCTGTGGGGCAGAGCCAGCGGGGTCGGTCCAGCCGAACCCCCCATCATCAAGGAACAGTGTCACCAGCGTGACGCCCTCGACCGGCAGTAGCGTGTGAACGTCACCGTCGGCGTTATCGCCTGCCCAGTCCGCCAGCAGCTCCCTGACGGCCGTGGTCTGCCCGTCGGCAATCGGGTGCCGGACCAGCAACGAGTCAAAGACATCGATTCCACCACGCTCGGGGAACATCGGGCGAACGCTCCGCGGGGTGCTGGCAGTCTCGGTCGATACGTCTGCAGTGCGGTTACCGTCCCCCTGCTGGTCCATATGTACCCGTACGGGAGCTACCAGTGTGCCACTTCTCGCGGCCCAGCTAGCCTCTTTATATCGAACGATATCACAGAGCCGGGCGAGACCGTGTACACGGGGGTTAAGCCATCAGATACGAAGTGGAACTGGGTCCGCTGGTAGCCCACGCGAACGGATACCGCGCCGGCCTCGTACTACCTACACCCGCTGTATCCAGCGGCCAGCTTCTATCAAATGATACGCATTTCAATAGAGCAACTTTCCCGGAGGCGAACATCAGGGCCATTGGCTATCCCCCGCGTACAACGGTGGAGGTTTCGTGTGTCCATTATCCTGCCACTTCGGCCTCGCCTTCTGACTCAACACAGCAGGCCCGTGTGCGAGCCCCCTCAGATGTCGGCGGGCTCGAGTTCTGTGGCGTCCAGCTCTTCATCTAAAAAGGCACGCCCGTCGTCGGTCAGCCGGTAAAGTCCGCGAGACAGCCGCTCAACTAATCCGTACCGAGTTAATTCACTGAGCCGGTCGCGCGCGTAATTCGCCACGGCGACGTCAAACTCTTCGAGCGCCTGCGGAGTCATGTTCCCCTCGTCGCGCATAACCTCAAGTATGTGTTCGTCCTTGGGGCGCATCCACTCCGCACGCTTCCGTGCCACATCGCCACCTCGAACTTTGTAACTCATAGGACTACCGGTGCTTTGCGATTCACAGTAATATCAGTTTAGTCCTGTTTTAACTACATTCCACGGCTGTGGATTACACAGAAGATTAATTATAGACCAATCTGTATAGACACACCGACCCGACCCATTCGGCTACCCGAAAGCCGGCGTGTTGTGACCACGCCGGGGTCGGGCCAACTCCCACGGAGAGTGTCCGACCATGCGAACCCGCAACCCCGGGGCTCAAAAAACTGGGTCCCACACGAGAGCACCGACTGGTCGTTGCGACGACCGTAACAGCTCGGTCGCCCAGGCCGATGCGAATGCGCAACCCCATGGGAACCTGTCTGCATTCGAACTGTGCGACAGCGATCCGATGCTCGCCACCGACGGCGGCACCTACGAGTGCGTTATCGATCACCGTGACCGTCGTCTCTGGGTACATACTCGGACGGGCCTACGTGTCGAGGCGCTGCGCTTCGGCGGCCCGATCGAACGACTCGAGACCGGGCGCGAACCCGATGGGCTCGAGCACTGGAGCGTCTCCGTTCGCCCGCCGGCGAAGATGGGCGATGCCGCCCTGCTCACGCTGACCGACGGCGACCGCTATACTGAGGCGTCGGCGCTCCGCAAAGCACGCACCTGGATGGAGGCACACCCTACGGGTGTCCCGAAGACATACACGCCCGAGACGGTCGCTGACTACCACGACGACGACGCCTATCGCGTCGCCACTGATGGCGGCGAGCCGATCTGCGCTCTCTGTGAGGATGACTCGGCTGTCGACCGTGTGCCCGTCGCTAATGAGGCGTCCGGCGAGCTGGTCTTTGCCGAGCTGTGTACGGACTGGCTCGACCTGCTAAAGCGGTACACTCGTGGCGACGATGTCGAGTGGGCCACTGTCTTTCCCGACGGGACAGCTGAGCCCAGCACGGACATCCTCACTGATGGCGGCACCGCGTCTCACGAGACGCCACCAGCTGGTGAGCGCCGCGCTGGCGAGCGCCCTGATGTGCCCGTCGAACCTGTCGCCACGACACCACACACACGAGGAGGTGTCGACCATGTCTGAGTCGCGGCCGATCCGCGAGTGTATTGAGACGACGCCCGGTGTCTGGATCGACCCGCTGCGCGCTCACGCTGCTGCCGAGGGATACGACGATGACGCCGTCGAGACCGCACTGGCGGCGCGGGCAGTCCACCGAGTCTATGACCCCACGACATCCGTCTGGTCGCCTCCCGACCCAACGGACGGCTGTGCAATCCTGGCTGAGGGTGATCGCGCGGCGTTCGTCGATCTTGAGGTCGCGACGGCGATTGCACAGCTGGCCGATGCAACGGCAGATGCGAGCGAGGCCGCTGCGACGCTCCGCGAGCACGGCGCGACCGTTCGGATCGACATCGACTGCAGACTGGATGTCGGCATCCAGGCGGACACTGTGGTCCCCTTGGAGGAGACGCAATGACCGACCATGCACCCGCGCACGCTGCTGAGTGGCAGCGGCCGCTGTGGTGGGACGCAGGCGGTGGGTCCCATCTCCACGCTGCATCCGGCAGTCGGCAGTGGCCTGTGCCGGCGCACGCTCCGGCTCCGCGCACGCTGTGGCGGGCGCTTCTCCGTCACTTCCGCGGTGCGCGATGCATGATCCCAACAGTCGCTCTGAGTCGCGACACCGCCACTCGGTCGACAAAATATAGACGGTACGCGCCAATGCAAAATCTATGGGCCTGGATATCGGGGACACGCCACCGTCCTACGACGGCTCATGGCAGATTACCCACATTGGTCGGCGAGCCAAATGGGACCCTGGTCATGCCGTCTGTGAACAGTGTGGCACGACGGTCCCGCTCTCCGAAGTCCACCCATATGTTCGGCTTGAGCGGCGAGCCCAGAACGGGCAGTTCTCGGCGCGCGAAGACGTGGTGCTCTGTTCGACCACGTGTCTCGACGCCTGGCGCTCGCTGTAGCTGCAAGACACTGGCCGCTGCCAGTTCAGGAGGTGGGTCGTCGTGCCCTCCTCCGTACTCTCCCGCGTCTCCCACCGGTAGTGTGGCGAGTCGGTCGGCCCCCGAGCCGATGGTGGCCCCGTCCGTTTGGAGGTGCTGAATGACTAGTGCTGCTCACCATCGCGCTGGTCGCTCGTATCTCGCCTCATACACGACCAAACTCTGCAGGGCCTCACAAGACACGTCGAATACCGTCGCCTTGGCTCGCAGCACTCGCGCTGTCTATTCCGACGCTGCGATCCTCCGCGCGCACACTGGACGCACAACTGTTACGGGCATGACCGTCGGGATCTGCAACACCTGTCACCGTGCCCGTCACGTTGGCGACAGCGATGGGACCACCATTGAGGAGGAGAAGCCATGCTGATGGTCGCTGTCAGGCGTCCGATCTGCAAGGCAATCTCCGCGTGCGTCGACCGGTGCGACACGTGCGATGGTGGTCTCACACACCCTGACTTCTCGGGCTGGCGTTTGGAATGGCCGTGTGCTGACAGTCGCCACCCAGATTGGTTCGTCCAGATTGAGTTTTCCTGCGAGTGCTGTCGCTGTGGCCAGCAACGCAGGGTCGAACTCAACAGTCGCGTCGTCGGCCAGGCGATTCGACTTGGCTGTCCAGTCTGTGGCCGGCTGACGACCCACCGGCGCGTCAGTGCGAATCTCGACTGCGCCGCTGTAGTGACCGCCGACACCACGCCCGAATCGAACAGCGACTATGCGCAGGGCCGCAACACTGCCCCGATTTCCACATGAGCAACTCCACATCCCACCCCACCCGAGAGGCTCCAACGGAGCTGCAATCGTACGTTGACGAACATCGCGACCGACTCGAACGGCTCGCCACCGAGGACGACGACCTCGGCCCGGTGATCAACGCAATGCTCCGGTCGGCAGCCGAGGGGGTGCTTTAGTCGTGCGTCGCGTCCTTCAGTCCCGCCTCGAGCGCTTCGACCGCCCGCTCAGGGTGGTCTCGAACGAACCGCCGGACCATCTCGTAGTCCGTCGCTTCCGCGCGCGACTCCGCCTCGAGCGATCGATCCGCGGCCTGCGTGTCGAGTTCGCGCTGTGCCGCCCGCGCATCTTCATCCCGTGGTGCCCCACAGTTCGGACAGAATCGCGCGTCCGTCGAGAACGACTCGCGACACGTCCCACACGGCGCCGAGGCGACCGCCAACTCATCTGGCGCGGCTGCTGTGGACTCGTCGGAAAAGCCCATGGCCGTCTGGATCGACGAGACGCGCTCTGCGTCGGTGGTGAAGTCATATCGGTCCATCATCTCGAACAACACCGAGTCCTTCCACCCGGTCAGCGCCTGGATCTCCTGAGGCGTCAGTCGGTCCGAGTTCGACAGCCGCGTTGCAGTCGTCCGCCTGAAGTTGTGCGGGTCGATCGGCTTGTCGATCCCGGCGCGGTCTCGACAGGCTCTGAGGACGCCGCGAATCCGCCCGACACTCGCTGCACAGTCCTGTGGGTTCTCGGGGTCGTATCCACGAATCAGCGCCCACAACGGTGCCTCTGGTGTGTCCGGGTCCGGGTGATGATGACGCAGGTACGTTCGAATCTCTGCCCGCGAGTGCAGGATGGGGATTCGCGTGAGATCCAGGTCTTTCAGGCCATCTTCGACCTGCGTGTTGGGCGAGAACCACGGTTCGTCGCCGTCGAGATGGACGTCTTTGACGCGCAGCGAGAGCACCAACCCGATCCGCCCGGCGACATCGCCGAGAAACGAGATCAACGCTCGATCACGGGGATGCCGTGCAGCGTCTTTCATCGCCTCCAGATCTGCACCGGTCAGCATGTCCTCGCGGGTGAGCTCCTGTTCGGTCTCGATGCTGGGCGTCTCGATTGCCTCCCAGAACGGATACGCAGCATACGATTCACGATCATGCATGAACCTGTAGAAGAGCCGGAAGACCCGTGCGAAGGCATACATGGACGAGCCGTTTGGGGTATACCCGCGGCCGCCCTGTGCCTTCGGCTGGGTGAGTTGGGTAAAGAACGATTCCACATCTTCGAGGCCGAACTCGACGAGCGGCGCGGGCGCCCACTCAGCCCCGCGGCGGAGCGTCGACAGATCGAGTTTCTGGGTGTTCCGGGAGACGTCACCGATATCGCGCCGCCACTGGATGAATGCGATAATGGCCTCGCGGTCGCGGGCATCGATATCGGCGGGGTCAGTGCCGGATTCCTCGTCGCCGAGCAGGAGGTCCCACTGTCGCTGGAGCTTTCTGCCGATTCCCGTTGGGTCGTTCACGTCGACCATGCCCACTGGTCGACTGGGCAGATATTCAGCGTATTCGTCGGGATATCTTGGGCATACCTGAATCTTATCAGAGGAATACTTAAACGCGTCAGTTCGCTCTTAGCCGCGGACGGCGTTTGCCCCCCGGTCAGTCCGCTGGTTCGGCGGTAGGGCCACCGCCGCCCCGGCGCCCGCCGATGGTGATGACGTGAAGCACCGCGAGCCCAACGCCGTACATCGCGACGACCGGGATGCCAAGCAGGAACATCATGAACACGCCTTTCGGCGAGAGGAACGCAATGATCGCCAGCGAAGCGAGGGTGACGACCCGCCACCGCCTGCGCATCGACCGGTACCTGACGATGCCCCCAGCGTGGAACAGCAGCATCGACATCGGGATTGTCGCTAAAAGACCGACGCCGACAGTGGTGAAGAACACAAGCCAGCCGAAGTTGTTGATACGGTAGTTGATGACCATACTGGCTGCGATGGCGTCGTTCGCGAGCCACGAGATGATAGTCGGCGCGATGTAAAGGAAGCCAGCGAGGCTCCCTGCCAGCAGCGTTGCGAATAGGCTGCCGCCCCACATGAGCAGGACGCGTCGGTCACCGCTGGCGAACCCACGCTGTTTCAGCGCGGGCCACGCGTAGAACAGGAGGATAGGGAGTGTCGCGACCGCGCCCGCAATCGTTGCGACCTTGATTCCGAACACGAGCGCCTCGACTGGGTGGAGCGTGACGAGTTCCACCTGTTCGGGGCGCACCTGTTCGGGGAGCCGCGCAAGGAACTGCCGCTTCAGCCAGCCGATACCGCCCGTGTAGAGGACGTAGAACGTCACCGCGAGCACGGTCATGAACGTCCCCACAAGGAGGAACGCCTTCGAGCGAAGCGACGAGGCGATAAAGGCGAGGTCATAGTAGTAACCGCCGATGTCGTCCTCGTCGATCTCCTCGTCGGTGAACGCTGAGAGCATCCCGGCGCCAGTGCGCGAGAAAACGTTGCCGTCGTCCTCCTCGTCGCTAGCGCTCGACTCGGCTGAAGCGCCGTCCCCATCGACCGGCGTGACGGCCTGTTCGACGCCGTCGTCGGGATCGGTCTCCGACCCGCTCTCGGCGGCTGCCTGCGCCTCATCGAACCGGTCGAGGACAGCCTGTGCCTTCTGGTCGTCGCCCGCTTCCATCGCACCGCTGGCGAGCTCGAGCGCCTCCGGTTCGGTCATGTCGGCGAACGCCTCGGCCGGTGCGGCCCGAACGCCGGCAGCGTCGAGTTCCTGAATGTCGATATCGTCCGGCGCGCCGGCGCTGGCGGGCGCGACCACGTCCGGCCCGACGACATCGTCGAGCGCCCGGAACATCAGGTAGACCGCGACAGCAGTGCCAACTATGAGCCCGCCGATCAGCGCGCTCCCCGCAAGCATGATTATTGCGTCGACACCCCAGATCGTTGTCGTCGCCAGCGAGCCGGGCACCCGACTGTCGAGGTACGCGCCGGCGTAGGGGACCGCACCGAGTGACGTCAGCGCCCCGTCGAACGCCCCATTCGTTGCCGCACGCCCGATGAAGAAGACGGCGGCGGCGGCGACCAATCCGCCCCCAGCGACGAGGTTCCAGTGCCGACGCACGGTGTTTTTCAATCCGATCTGCTCACCAGCCGCCCGCGCGGTGACGAGAAAGCGCGTTACGAACAGCGAGAAGCCGTACAGCAGGACGAGCGGCGTCGCCCACAGTAGTTGGGTGAGGGGGTCCGGCGGCGTGAACAGCGCCCCACCCGCGTATAGCCCGAGGATCGCGTGCTTCCAGTAGTCACGGAACGTCTGGTACGGAACAATCCCAGAAAGGGAGAGCCCGGACATCACCAGAGGGAGCTGGGCGGCCAGCCCGAACGAAAGTGATAGTAGAAAGACAAACTGCGCCCACTTCACGATGGAGTAGTTTGGTTGAAGATCGGCGTTGACGGCGTTGCTTGCGAGGAAGTCGAAGGCAAGTGGGAAGAACAGCGCGTACCCGTAGGTAACACCTCCAAGGAACAGCAGCACCGCGAGCACGACTGCCGTCGCGATCTGCCACCGTGGGATACCTGTCGGCCAGTAACCACGGGTCCGCAGTGCGTCCCGCGAGTAGTAGAGCAGGAGCGGAAGCGCAAGCAGGGCCCCCACGACGAGGCCGATCTTCACCTGCAGAAGGATAACGTCGAACGGCGTGACGGCGATGACTTGCGCGTCGGGTGCCTGCGAGAGGAGGTCCGCCTTCATCCGGTCCCATCCCCACCGGTTTAGAAAAATAATGGTCGCAAGTAACCCGACAACGAAGACAATGAATACCTTCTGGAGATGCTTCTGTGCGGCCCCAAGCATCTGTCCGAGCGTCTCGCGACCACCTTGGACCGTGCGCAATACGTCGTCGTCAACGCCAGTAGACACGACGAGTCCTTGGAGTGCGCGGGTTATCAACCTTTCACGACGGGCACCCACTGCGGAACGGAGAAGAAGGCTTACAATCGGGCGACGCCGACACCTCCGTAATGTCCGAGGAGCCGGACAATGGTGCGGCCCCCGACGCCGAGTCCGACCCTGCCGAGCAACGGGACTCGGCAGCGGGCGCGAACGAGGGGCCCTCCTCGGATGCGATGGACTCCACTGACGAGTCCGTCACCAGCTCGCCGCACGACGCAGTGTCCTCAACTGACCCGGAACCGGCGGTCCGTCGGGTGGGATCCAATGACGAACGCGACGTAGCTGACGAACCCGCCGGCGACGGCGTCGTCTCGCCAGTCGACAACCCCGACATGCCCACCGCCGATGCGACGTCGGACCAACCGCCCGGCGACTCCCCATCGACGGACGCGCTGGACAGCTATGACGAGCCTGCGTCCGACGCCTCGCCTGACCCGGCGACCGATGCCGATGGTGCCTACGGCGTTGATGCTGAGACCCCTCAGGCCTCCGACGGCGGCTACGCCGACGACGGCCTCTACGACGGGTCGGTCCCCGAACAGCCGGTCCCTGAGCCGACGGCTGACGACGACCTCGAAACGTACGAGGGAGCCCCCGACGACCAGGAGATGCCGCTCGCGGACCACATCGAGGAGATGATCCGCCGACTCGGCGTCGTTGTCGTGGTAATGGCCGCCGTCTCGGGGGTCGCCTTCCCGTTCGGCACCGATCTCATCAACTTCCTGTGGTACAACTATCTGCCCGGCACGATCGCACAGTGTCCGGGCGATGCCACGACCGTCGGCTCCATCGCCCAGGGAGGGGCCGCCTGCCCGCGCGTGTACAGTCCGCTCGCTGTCGTTCTCGCGCGGCTGAAGGTGGCGACGCTCGCCGGCTTCGTCGTTGGGCTTCCCGTCTTCGTCTATGAGACGTATCTGTTCATGCGGCCGGGCCTCTACCCCCGCGAACGCCGTTACTACCTCGCGAGCGTGCCCACGAGTCTGATACTCGCGACCATCGGGATGCTCTTTGCCCACTTCCTCGTCATCCCCTTCCTCTTCGACTACTTCGTCTCCTACTCGGCGAACGCCACCATCATCGCTTTTGGCCTGACGGAGACGTTCGACCTGATCGTCCTCCTGCTCGGCTCTTTCGCTATCGTCTTCCAGATTCCGCTGTTCATCATGCTGGCACTGATGATGGGGCTCGTCACCCGCGACTGGCTGGAGGGGCGCCGCCTCATTTTCTGGGGGGTGTTTGCGGCGCTGGCGTTCCTGTTCGCCCCCGACCCAACCGGAATGGCGCCGATCATCGTCGCGGTGACGATGATTGTTCTCTTCGAGGGGACGCTGCTGCTGGCGAAGTGGACGAAGCGGGGCTAATCCCTCACGCGATCAACTGAGTCTCGGCCGACTCGAGTCGCGAGTGAGGGAACGCGTATCGCTGTAGTTCGTCGAACTCTTGCCGCGGCGCAGCGAACGGATAGATGACCTCGACAACGGGGTCATCGGCCGGATAGCCGCCATTCGTCTCATAATCAGCAACAGTGCGGCCCGCCCCCGCAACGGTCCACTCACTGGCGGGTGTGTCGGTGACGCGGACGACAACGACGAGGTCCCCCGTCTCCCGGTCGCGGACGGTATCGTCCCGGTCGAACCAGCAATCGTTACACAGTCCGGGTCCGTCCTCGGGGAGGTATCGCTCGCGACTGCAGGCGGCACAGTCCCCCGGGAGTCGCCCGGGTGCTGGGAGGTCGCCGCGGGTAACCTCGACGGCGACGCGCCGGAGGTGCTTGCAGCGGGCACCTCGGTAGCCGTGGTCCGGACAGGTGCAGTCGCTGGTTGTAAGATCGACGCGGTACTCACTTGTGCTCGACTCCACGGCGTAGCGGCCGCCTCCCAGCGGCGCGGTCGCCATCGGCTCGGTCCACGCCCGGGCCGATCGTGGGTCGAGACGCGCGGTATCGGGAGCGAGCGGGCGTTTTGCCTTCGCTTTCGGTGACGCGGGTGTGTGTGCGGAGTGCGTCATATGTGTCGGACGGGGGTATCCCGTCTCGGCTCAACAGAGGGTCTCAACAGGCCTAAAGAGCCCGACTGTTCACGCCGATTTACACAGTTTCACGTCCGGAGACCGTGGATACGGGCCGCACGACGGCTTCGAAGGGCTTTTGCGGGGACCGGGCGTCGGCGGACACATGGACATCGAGCGGGAGACCATCGTCGAGATCGCCGTCTCCACGACCGCGACCCTGCTCTTCGTTGTCGCCGTCGTCTTCATCGGTAACAGCAACGGTGCCGCGGACCTCTCCTCGGACGGCGCGGTCGGTCTCCTCGCTGCCATCTTTGGGTTCATTCTCCTGATGACGGTCGTTGGCGCGTTTCTCGACCGTCGGTAACCGTTGCCTCAGTTACCTGCCGCTGCGCTCTCGTTGAGCGCCCGCTCGTAGTACGCCAGCGGATGACTGATCTCCTCACACCGTGCGTCCGGGTTGTAACAGTCGCCGTTCGCCTGCATCGTTGCACACGAGGGCGGTGCGAACTGCGCGCCGTCGCCAGCGAGCCGCTCGTACTGGTAGCGTAGCTCCTCGGAGGCGTCGCCGACGAGTGTCGCCGCCCGCTCGAAATCTACGCCGGTCGACGCCAGGAACGACAACAGCGCAAACCGACCCGTTGTCTCGAGCTCGCCGGCCTGTGCACGCTCAACGAGTGCTTCAATGCAGGGAGGGAACGCCGTCGGTTGAAAGCCGTCGACATCGTCGGTCCGCTCAACTGGTTCAAGTGCTCGCTTCAGCTCGCGCACCTCGACGTTGAGTGCCGCGACGATGGGCTCAGGCACCGACAGCGGCAGGCCGTCGGCGACGCGGACCCGGACCGCCTCGCGCAGGAGCTCGTACAACTCGCGGCGCGTCACCGTGACACGGCCGTCCCCGAGCGCACGGGTCGCCAGCCGCCAGCGCGTCCCGTCGAGTGGCGCGGCGAGGTCGAGGTACGCGCCGACGGCGGCGTCGAAGCGACCGTCGCCAGTCGGCCGCACGTCCTCCGAGAGGTCGAAGTCTGCAAGCAGCGCCGTCAGGGATAGCGACTCCTCGTCGGTCGATTTCAGGCTCGTGTCCTCGTCGAAGTCGTCGGTGAATCGGTCATACGCGAGTGCAGCCTCCGCACGGGCGTACTTCTCAACGGCTCCGCGCACGTCCACCAGCGAGACCAGCACGCGCGCCACCGGGTAAGAGAGCAGTTCGGCGCGCGCGCTCCACGCACGGTCCGCCCCGACGGTGCCGTCAACGAGCGCGCGCTTGACCCGCTCGACGCCGCGCTCGACTGGGTCACCACCCTCGCGAACGACGGCCGCAAGGTCCACGTCCGCCGCCTCGACGGCCTCACGAGAAGCCGATAGGAACGGGTAGCGGGCGTGGAGACGTCGCATGGAACGGCGTTGTGCGGGGCCGCGAATAAACGCGACGGTCAGCCCGTCGGCGTCAGCACCACGGCGTCGGTAGGATCGAAGCCAACGGTCAACTTGGTGGCCTCGGGAACCGAGTCGGTGCGGACGACGAGTTCCTGTCCCTGCCAGGAGAGTCCGACGCGGACGGCCCCGCCGAGGAACTCCGCGTACTTGACGCGCCCAGTGAGAGTGTTCGTCCCGCCGCCGAGCCGCATCGCCTCCGGGCGTACACAGAACGTTGTTGGGCCGTCAGAGGCATTAAGTTGGAACGTCGCACCATTCACGCTGACGTGGCCGTCCCGCACCGTCCCATCGAAGACGTTGTTCTCGCCGACGAACTCCGCAACGAATCGACTCGCCGGCTCGCGGTACACCTGCTGTGGTGTCCCGACCTGTTCGATACGCCCTGCCGACATCACGGCAACGCGGTCGGAGACGGCGAGCGCCTCTGACTGGTCATGAGTGACGTAGAGGGTCGTGACACCCAACTCCCGCTGAATTCGGCACACTTCGCGACGGAGTCGTTCGCGCAGGCGGGCGTCAAGCGCGCTCATCGGCTCGTCGAGCAACAGGAGGTCGGGTTCAGGAGCAAGCGCCCGTGCCAGCGCGACGCGCTGTTGCTGCCCGCCCGACAGCTCGCTGGGCTCGCGCTCCGCGAACCCTGCCAGCCCGACGAGTTCGAGCAGCTCGGTTACGCGCTCGTGGCGGGGCGGCGGTTCGTCAAGGAAGCGAAGCCCGTAGGCGACGTTCTCGCCGACGCTCATATGGGGGAATAGGGCGTACTGCTGGAAGACGACGCCCACGTCCCGCTCCTCAGGTGGAACGCGTGCCATCGACGCGTCGCCGAACCGGACCGTTCCCTCCGTTGGCGCCTCAAACCCTGCTACCGTCCGGAGCGTGGTGGTCTTCCCGCACCCCGAGGGTCCGACGAGCGTAAAGAACTCGCCGTCGCGCACCGTGAGATTCACATCCGCTAAAGCCGTTGTCGATCCGTACCGCTTCGTCACGCCCGCAAGCGTGAGGCTACTCACGGAACATCCCCCCAAGTCGGTCGATGACGACGAACGACGCGGCGGTGACAACGAGCAGCACGGAGCCCATCGCAGTTGCTGGACCAAGCGTCCGGTCAGTCAGCAATCGCTCGACGGCGACCGGCATGGTGTATGCGCGCGACCCCTCCGCGAGGATGACCGTCGAGTCGAACTCGCCGACAGAGATGGCGAAAGCGAACGCGGCACCCGCTGCGATCCCGGGCATGATCAGCGGCACCTCGATATCGACGAGTGCGCGCCCTCGCGACGCCCCGAGCGCCCGCGCGGACTCGACCAACCGTCGGTCCAACCCCCCAAGCAGGGGAGCGACGTTGCGAACGACAAACGGGTACGCGCCGACGGCGTGTGCAGCGACGATGGCGACCGGTCCGCTGACCGAAAGTCGGACTCCGAACACCTCGACGCCGAAGACGAGTCCCTGAAGCAGTCCGAGCCCAACGACGACCCCGGAGACAGCGAAGGGGACCATTGCGGCGACGCCAGTGAACGTAGGGACCTGCCGGAGGACTGCTGCGAGCAGGCGCGACCGTGGAGCGAGGCGAGCGAATGCCTCGCCGCGCGTCGACGCGAGCGCAAGCACCACCCCCATCGGGACGGCCACCAGCAGCGTTCCAGTCCCGAAGAGGAGACTGTTGCGGACAGCGACGCCAGGGCGCGTCTGGCTCGTCGTCGCCGTCGCCTCGCGGTCAAGCAGGAACCCGTAATAGCGGGTCGTTAGCCCCTCGGGCCCAACGACGCTCGCCGCGAGCATGCTCGCGATGGGAAGTAGAAAGACGACGGCGAGGACGCCGCCGTACATGAGCAGGCCGAGGTGCTTCGCATCGAGTTTAATCAGCGGGTCACGCTCGAGTCCGGTCGCAACCCGGTCACCCCGTGAGGCGGCCGCCTCGTATCGGAGGTACGCGTACGTGAGCGCAAGCGAAACGACCGTTTCGAGTACGGCCAGTGCCGCGGCCTCGGTGAGGTCCAGGTTTCGGACGCGGTCAAACAGCCACACCTCAACGGTCGCGAACTCCAGCCCCCCCAGCGCGAGGACGATGGGGAACGACATGAACGTGAAAATAAACGTGAGCAGTGCGCTGGTCGCGAGCGCCGGCAGGAGCTGCGGTGCGACGACGTCTCGGAACGCGCGCAGCGGAGAGGCGCCCAGCGCGCGTGCCGTCTCGACGGCCCGTGCGTCGATGCTTTCCCACGCTGCCGCCACGATCCGCGTCACGAGCGGAGCATTGTAGAAGGCGTGTGCGAGGACGATGATTTCGAGAGAAAAGAGGAGTTCGACGGTCGGCAGCCCCAGCGTCCGGAGCAGGTCGTTCAGTGGACCGTTCGTGCCGAAGGCGGCGACGAAGCCGACAGCCACCATGATGGAGGGAAGGACGAAGGGGACGGCGGTCAGCGATTCCAAGATCCGTCGCCCCGGGAATTCGAAACGGGCGAGCGCGTAGGCGCCAGGCACCCCGAGTGCGATGCTCGCGGCCGTCGACAGCAGTGCCTGCCACGCAGTAAACCCGAACAGGCCGAACCCGGGAACCGCCGGCGAGCGGGCCCACGCTACGAGGTTGGCGGGGACGCGAGCCGGGTTCCTAACGCCGCCGGCGAGCGCACCCGTGTAGAACGGATCGGCGAGTACGTCGACGATAGGGGCGAGCGACGGTCGGCCGTCCGCGGTGACCGCCTCGACGAGGACCGTCCCGACAGGATAGTAGAGCATAACGACGAGCAGGGCGGCGGTCGCGACCCCAGCCAGCGGGAGCGCGAGCCGCTCAGTTGCTCGCGATCTCGCGCGCCCAACCCTCGATCCAGCCATCCAGGTTCCCCTTCAGGTCGTCGTAGGTAAACGTCACCGGCTCGGCAGGTACCTTCGCGTGCTTCGCGAACGTTTCCGGAAGCTCCGCGTCCTCGTCGGCGATGGCCGGGAACTGGACGTTACGGACGGCGATCTCTCCCTGTGCGCGCGGCGTTAACATGAACTCCATGAATGCCCGGCCAAGCGCCGCCTTCTCGGTGTCAGCGAACAGCGCCATCCCTTCGGGATTCGCATACCCCTGGCCGTTCAGGAACGCGACCTGATGACGGGTCATGTCCTGGTCGTACCGGTTCGCGTACACCTGGTCGGTCGAGTAGGACACGACCATCGGCCGCTCGCCGTTAGTGTAGGCGTTGTACGCGTCGTCCCAGCTTCCGAGGACGATGATGCCGTTCGCCTCGAGATTACGCCAGTAATCGAGGTAACCACCCGCGCCGAACTGCTTCACGGTCCACAGCAGGAACGCCCGGCCCGTCGCCGACGACTGCGCGTTCTCGACGATGAGCGACTCGGCCCAAGCCTCCGCCGTCAGGTCCGCGAAAGTCGTCGGTCGCTTCACCGCAGACTCATCGAAGACGAGGGCAATGTACCCAGTGTCGTACGTGACGGCACGCCCATCGGGATCGAAGCGGAGCCCGGGCTTGACAGCGTCGCCGTTCGATAGGTCCGCGGGGGCGAACAGCCGGTCGCCCAGTTCCGAGTCGATGCGGAGCAGTTGGTCGACGTTGAGCCCGACGTATACGTCGGCGTCGAGCGTCGCCCCCTGCTGGCGGCGCCGGATGTAGTAGTTGATCGCCGAGTCCGGCGTGACGTATTCCACCGTTGCATCCGGGTATTCTGCCTCGAACGCCTCCTTCAGCCACGGCCCGGCCGCGCCGTCGCTCTCGACCCACGAGGGATAGGTGGCGACGGTCAGCGTTCCCGACAACGATGCTTCGGTCGGCGTCACTGTCCCTGTCGCGTTCGCGGCGGTCGGCGCGTCCCCGGTGCCGGTACAGCCGGCGAGCGCTGCGATACCGGCACCCGCGGCCGTGAGATACGCCCGTCGGGACGGCCTCCTTGTCGTCTCGTCGCCCATAACCCAGTGGTTACACTCAGTGGTTGATAAGAGGCGCGGTCGACGGACGGCGAAAGCGTTAGGCTACCCGCCGGCGACGTGGCGGCCGTGGCCCGCTCTATTTCCCGTGAGAACGTCCTTGGCGGGGTACTGTTACTCCTGCTTGTGGTGGCGACGTTCCTGCTCCGGGCGGTGTTAGGGACCGCCTTCTTTGCGGTCACAGTCGCGTACGTACTCTACCCGCTACGCGAGCACCTGCGTGCCCGCGGGCTCTCCCGGCGGTGGGCAGCCGTCACTATTTCTATCGGCGCGCTCACGGCCGTCGGCGTCGCCCTCGCGCTCGCGGCCTTCTCGCTGTATC
This sequence comes from uncultured Halobacteriales archaeon, assembly GCA_964478805.1. Lineage (GTDB taxonomy): Archaea > Halobacteriota > Halobacteria > Halobacteriales > Haloarculaceae > Halosegnis. Next base: position 20,457 of record CAYZJQ010000028.1, read on the forward strand.
GCCGCCGCGATGCGATCGTCGACCTGCTGACTGGCCTCCCGGATGAGGTGACGGTCTCAGTCGCGGGGGTGTCCTACACGGTTGAGCGGGCAGCGTTCCTCAACCCGGCGACGGCAGCGCTTGAGACGCTCGCCGGCGAAGTAGCCCGCGCTGCCCCGGTGTTGGCGCTCAAACTGCTGTTGTTTGCCATCCTGCTGTACGGCCTGTTGGTGCGTCCGAACGAGGCGGCGCGGGCGACGCTGGCCGTCGTTCCTGATCAGTATCACGATATCGTCCGCCGATTTCACATCCGTACCCGCGACACGCTGTACGGCATCTACGTTCTCCAGGCAGCAACAGCGGCGGGGACGTTCGTACTGGCGCTCGTTACCTTCATTGCGTTCGGCTATACCGCACCTGTTACGCTCGCCGTCGTCGCCGGTGTGCTCCAGTTCGTCCCCGTGCTCGGGCCGGGCGTCCTGCTCGGGGTCTTGGCCGTCGTTGACCTCGTCGCCGGCAACCTGACCCGAGCGGTGCTTATCATTGTCGTCGGTGGGCTGGTCGTCGGGCTGCTCCCCGACGCGGTCATCCGGCCGCGGCTCGCCAGCTACGCCGCTCACCTGCCGGTGAGCCTCTACTTCGTCGGCTTCGTTGGCGGCGTTCTCTCGCTTGGCGCTATCGGCTTTATCGCCGGGCCGCTCGTCGTTGCCCTCGTGGTCGAGGCGGTGACGTTGCTGTCTGGCAGAGGTTCCGATACCACCCAGGCGACCCTTAGCGAGTGAGTGTCACGAGCCCGTGACCAGGTCGCCGCCCTTCCGCTCCCACTCGGTCAGCGAGCCTTCGTAAAAGGCGAGATCCGGATAACCGAGATGCCTGAGCACCGTGTACGTGTGGCTGATGCGCCGTGCGGTGTTGCAGTAGAGGACGACCCGGTCGGCCGGGTCGATTCCTCGATCTGCAAGCAGCTCACGCAGATCGGCTTCGGGAAGCAGCCCCCGCGTCTCGTCGTCAACGAGCTCGCGCCAATCGAGTCGAATCGCACCGGGGATGTGCCCTTCCTCATACTCCCACGCCTCACGAGTATCAACGAGCGTTGCGCTCGCCTCAATAGCGCGCTTCACCTCGGCCATTGGGATGAGCGGCCCCTCCGTGTCGAACGCTGCCGTGTACTCGGCCGGTTCGACATCGACTGGCCCCTGCTCAGTCGTGAACTCTCGTTGCCACGCCGAGAAGTCGCCGTCAAGCAGCGCGAGCTTCGCGCGGTCGTGACCGTACAGCTCCGCGGTGACGAGCAGCCGGGCCGCGAACACGCCGTGAGTGTCGTCGTACGCGACGATCCGGTCGTCCTCCGACACGCCCGCCTCGCTCATCAGCCCGGCGAAGCGGTCGGCACCAGGAAGCTTTCCAGCTTCGCCCTCGTCTCCCCGGAAGGCGTCGAACGGGACGTTCACGGCCCCGGGGAGGTGACCGATCCCGTCGTACTCCCAGGCGTCGCGGACGTCCGCGACGCGTACCTCTTCGCGGTGGGCGGCGAGCCACGCGGCCGAGACGACGGCATCCATACCGTCCGTCCGAGGGGGCAGCGCTTCAACCCGACGCCCGCGACGCCGTCGGCCACCGCTCCGGAGTAGCAGCAATATTTTCTTGGTCGGTGGCCGACAGGTCGTTTAGCCTCCCTCGCTCCTGTTCGCGCAGAATCTGTCCGTCCACTCCAGTCGGATACCAGTGTCTACAGTTAGCACGATTCTACCGGCAAGAATTTCGAGTAGGACGGAGCCGTGGCCGAACTGGCCGGTGGGAAGAGGGATATTGGTCGGTAACGTGTATGTCGAATGCATCATGAGTGATTACGCAAACGACGTGCTCGTCTCCGCCGACTGGGTGGAGGAGCACCTTGATGAGTTCCAATCCGACGACCCGGCCCACCGTCTCGTAGAAGTCGACGTCGACACAGAGGCGTACGACGAGGCACACGCCCCCGGTGCTATCGGCTTCAATTGGGAGACTCAGCTCCAGGATCAAACGACCCGTGACGTCCTCTCGAAGGAGGAGTTCGAGGACCTGCTCGGGAGCCACGGCATCTCTGAGGAGTCCACGGTCGTGCTGTACGGCGACAACTCCAATTGGTTCGCCGCCTACACTTACTGGCAGTTCAAGTACTGGGGCCACGACGACGTGAAGCTCATGGACGGGGGTCGCGAGTACTGGCTCGACAACGACTACCCGACGACCGACGAAGTGCCCGAGTTCTCGGGCGTCGAGTACGAAGCGTCCGGGCCGCGTGAGTCCATCCGTGCGTACCGCGACGATGTCGAGAACGCCATCGAGCGGGGAATTCCGCTTGTCGACGTGCGCTCGCCCGAAGAGTTCTCCGGTGAGATTCTCGCGCCCCCGGGCCTCCAGGAGACCGCCCAGCGCGGCGGCCACATCCCCGGCGCACAGAACATTTC
>CAYZJQ010000029.1:0-22651 GCA_964478805.1 uncultured Halobacteriales archaeon
GCCCGACCCAGACCGCGAGGACGCGGTCAACTACGCCGAGACGCTCCACGAGACCCACCCGGAGGTCGACCTCGCATTCAACTACTCCTCGAGCTTCGCGTGGAGTGAAGAGGAAGACCCACTCACGTTCCAGGAGCTGGGCGACCTCGGCTACAAGTACCAGTTCATCACGCTGTACGCGCTGCACTCGGGCGCTCACGCGGTCTACGAGGATATGAAGAACATCGCGGAGAACGCCGAAGAGGCGCAGTTCGATCTCGAGGACCGCTATCTCGGCCACGAGACGGAGAGCCACCACCAGCTCTCGTTCGTTCCGCGGTTCCAGGACATCGAAGCGCAGTTCGACCCCGAGGCGAAGGCCCGCATGGACTCCTCAGCCGGCTTCACCGAGGAGGGCGAGACGGTCATGACGAGCGAACAGGACGACGACTGACCACGCCCTGTCGCATCCGGGCGAACGGGCCGACCACCGCACTGCTCGGCGGACGGCGCCGTTGGCCGCTTCCGCCGGTTCTTTGTAACGAGACAGAGCCACTATCATACCAACACATGGACCGACGACACACACGCAAGTTCGTGCGGACGTTCTTCACCTCGCCCACCGCGGTCGAGGGAGAGGACGACTCCGCAAAGATGATCCGCCGTGCAGCCGACCTACGCGGCATCGAGGCACCCGATGTCTGGGTGCCGGACAACGAGGACGCCACCGCCCCGTCGATGCGCGACGAGGGGGCGCGCAACATCATCGAGGTCGTCAGCGAGAAGGGCGCCGACTTCCCAGGAGAGATTCACCCCCGCGTCGTTTGGCACCGTGACGACCCCTCGACGCGGTATCAGGGGTTCCAGCACATGCTTGAGATCGCCGACCCGGACAACGGCGCCGTCGACAGCATCGACGGGTTCGTGATTCCTGAGGTCGGCGGCATCGACGACTGGAAAAAGGCCGACGAGTTCTTCCAGATCGTCGAGCACGAACACGGCCTTGAGCCGGGTAGCCTCGCGATGTCCGTGATCGTCGAATCCGGCGCGGCCGAGCTCGCGATGCGGAAGCTTCGCGATGAAATGGGGAAGCCCGACAATACCTTAGAGCGGATGTTCCTGCTCGTCGACGGCGAGGTCGACTACACGAAAGACATGCGCGCCATCACGCCGACGGGCGGGCTCCCGGAATGGCCGGAGCTGCGGCATAACACGGCCCGCGGGGCGGCGGCGGCGGGATGTATCGCCGTCGACGGCCCGTACGATGACATCCGCGACGTGGAAGGGTACCACAAGCGGATGACGGACAACCAGGCGAAAGGGATGACCGGAATCTGGTCGCTTACTCCCGGGCAGGTCGTCGAGGCGAACAAGAGCCCCCTCCCGCCCGCGGAGGGCAGCTGGCTGCTCGACGACGGCAGTGAGGAGGTTGAACTCGACCGCGAGGACGGTGTCGAGGTGTACAGCGGTGACCGACTCTCACTCGAGGAGACCGCTGATGGCTACGTGTTCACCGCGGAGGGCGACGACCACCACCTCAGCGCCGACGAGCTTCGCGAGGAACTCCTTGACCGTGCCGTCTACATTCCGAGCATGAACGACATCGTCGACTCGATGGAGGAATTCGAGGCCGCAAAGGCGGCCGGTACCGGCGCCATCGCCATCACGCGCGCCGCGACCATCAGCATCGACGGCGTCGAAATCGATATTCAAAACGACCGGATGTGGGACGAAGCGACCTACCAGGCGGCCCAGACCCCCATCTCGTTGTTCCAAGACGTGTACGAGCACCGTCCAGACCAGCACGCGGACCTCGCGGAGCTGTACAGCGAGGACGTACTGGAGCGGGCCGCCGCCGTCGGGAACTGATCAGTTCCCCCCAATCGCGTTCGTCAGTGAGTTCGAGCCACCATCGAGGGCCAGCAGCACGCCCGTCGGAACCGTAACTCGCTTTTCTGCCAGTCCCCGAACGGTGGTATGGAACCCATCCGCGTCGTCTGGGGGACGGGGACGGCCCCAACGGCGATGGCCGCTTACGACGCCGCGCTCGCCGACGCCGGCGTCGGGAACTATAATCTCGTGACCGTCTCGTCCGTCATCCCAGCAGGCGCGACGGTGACGGCCGTCGATACCGCCCCCGACCTCGGCCCAGTCGGCGGGCGGCTCACCGTCGTTGAGGCATGCGCCGCGGTGCCACCGGACTCGGGCGCGCCAGCCTGTGCAGGGCTTGGATGGTCACGCGACGCGGCTGGCAAAGGGTTGTTCTATGAGGCGTCCGGCACCGATCCGACAACGGTACAGACGGCGGTCCGGGAGGGACTGGCCGCCGGAGAAACGCTGCGCGAGTGGGCCTTCGAGACGCGCGACGAACGGTTCGTCACTGCTGAACCCGACAGCGAGGCTCATACCACAGCGGTCGTGATCGCGGTCTACGGGGCCAGTGCGCCACTTCTGTAAGCCAGGCCGACAGGGTTTTGCACACTCCGACCACAGTGGTGACCATCTGAATGCACGGAAACGCGCCACACGACGTTCCGGAGTTGACCAGCGAGCAGCGCCAAGACCTGCGCACACGCGGGACCGCCGTCGCAGCCCGGGCGCGTGAACTCCTGCCTGATGGCTTTGTCGTCGGCTCGGAGCTCGTCGAGAGCCACGACGGCATCCGCGCGACCGTCGCCGTGCGCGCGCCCAGCGGCGGGGTCGTCTCCGCTGGCTTCGCGCTCGCCGACGCGGAGGAGGCCGATGACCTCGCCCAGCAGATCGCGGCGGGCGCGGCGCTCGAAGCGATGAACAACCCCTCGCGGCACCCGCCCGCTGGCCGGTGATCAAGGCGGGCTGACGAACAGCCCATAGACCAGCGGCGCAACCGCGACAACCGCGCCAAGTCCCACCGCGATCATCGACCCCACGCTTGCCAACCACGCCCACGCCAGGCCGGCAAGCAGCGGTGCCGGGACGGCCGCGAGCACGGCGTCGTGACGGTCGACCGTCGGCATGCCTAAGCGCTGTGTCGCTCGCTAATTAAATGTTATTACACGTGCTCAGCCGTCAAGCGCGCGGATAGCCGCGCGGGTGGCCTCGGGAGCAGGCCCTACCTCGCTGCCGTCGCGGTCGCTCTTGCGGTGATCGGCGACGGTCCGCTCGTACGCTTCGTCGAGCGGCGTCGACGCCCACCCGAGTGCCGACAGTTTTTCCACGGCGGCCACGGCCGGTGCCGGCGTGTACAGCGGGAACGCCTCGGGTGCGAGGTCGTGGGCGGCGAGTTCGCGTTCGCTCGCCGTGGCGACCTCGACTGTCGTGTCGGCGGCGGCGGCGATCCGCGCAAGTGAGTCGGCGAGCGAGCCGGTGGTCCGGTCGGCGACGTTGTACGCCTCACCCGGCGTGCCGCGCTCGGCGGCGATCCGGAGGCCACGCGCCACGTCCACGACGTAAGCGCGGTGAAGCAGGCTCCCACCGTCGCCCGGGACGAGCAACCGCTCGTCGTTGAGCACGCGGTCGATCCAGTAGTCCAGCCGCTCCGTGTAGTCGTGCGGGCCGTAGACGAGCATCGGCCGGACGGCGACGGCGTTCACGCCCGCCTCCGCAGCGGCGAACACCGCCCGGTCACAGGCGGCCTTCCGCGGGCCGTACAGCTCCGGGACCGTCGCCATCGGGTCGGCGTCGTCCTCCTCCGGGTCGTACTCGTGCAGGGGCGTCTCGTCCTCGCGCAGCGGCACGTCCTGTCGGGCGTACGCCGATCCTGACGAAATATACACGTACGCGTCACAGTCGGCGAACACCTCGGTTGCCGTCTCAACGTGCGTGGGTACCATCCCCACGAAATCGAAGACGTAGTCGGGTGCGTGAGCCGCCCGGGCCGCCTCAAGATCCGCGCGCTCGGTGCGGTTGCCGTGGGTTGCCGTCACGCCCTCCCGGTCGGCAAAGGGATTTCCCGACGCCCCGCGCGAGAAGGTCGCCACCGAATAGTCGTGTGCGAGCAGTTCTTCTACCGTGTGGCGGCCGATGAACCGAGTGCCGCCGATACAGAGCGCGTCCGTCATACCTGCCCCTGTGGTGGGGAGGTGTTAGCCCCGTCGCTCACTCACGGAGGGCCGCGAGCGCGTCCTCCGCATGGGCGAGCGTCATCGGCTCGTTGTACAGCGGCGACCCTGGCTCGATGACGCCGCTCTCCGCGAGCGTGCCCACGTCCAGCGGCGCGAACCCGATCGCCTCGATCAGGTCGGCGACCGTCGCCTTCGCGTCGGCGTCGTCACCGGCAAGAAACAGCACCAGCCGCTCATCGAGCGGGGCCGCCGAGTGCGCCTCGTCGCGCAGCGTCTCGTAGTACATCGTGTTGAACGCCTTCACCACCCGCGAGTCGGCGAGGTGGGCGGCGACGAGCCCGGCCTGTGTGTGCCCCCCGAAGTCGATCTCGCCGTCGCGGTCCGGGTAGTAGTTCGCTGCGCTGACGACGACCGTCCCGGCGAGGTCGTCGGCCGGGAGGGTCTCGTAGGCGCCGAAGGGGATCGCCTCGAGGACGACCTCACCGGAGGCGGCCGCCTCCTCAACCGTCGCGGCGCGAGCGGTCGGCCCCAGGTCGTCGACAAGGGGGGCAACTGAGTCGGGACCGCGGCTGTTCGCGATGACCACTTGATGGCCCGCGTCCACGAAGTGTTCAGCTGCCGTCGCCCCGATGTTGCCCGACCCGATGACACCGATATGCATACCCTGCGGAGGAGGGCAGCAGGAATAACGGTAGCGCAGCCCTGACCCGCACCCGTCGAGCCACTCGGTGATGGCGACCAGGCGGCGGAGACAGCATGCACTGGGGGGCCACGAGCGGCCTCGGTGCCGACGACGCCACCGAGCGTGGATGTGACACAGACGACGGGGCTCCGCGGCCGAGCAGCGCGTAAGTGCAGACCCCGACGCAACAACGAGCGGGTCGGAGGATTACAGAGAGTCGAGGAGAAAGCCCACGACGTTAGTCGGGGAGGAAGTCACTTCCCCCAGAAGGGGTCGCGCTTGCGCTGTTTCTCCAGGTACATCGACAGCGCCTCGCGCTCGTCGGTCGGCAGCTCCTCGCGGACCTCCTGTTCGAGGATCTTCGCGTGTTTCTCCGGAAGCTCCGTCCACAGCTCGTCGCCCTCTTCGATCTGGCGACCCACTGTCGGGCCGTCGATAGAGGCGGCGACGCGGTCGCCGGCGCGCGCCTGGTTGACGTCTTCACCCTCGTCTTGGAGCGACTTCAGCTGGCCGACGCGGGTCGCCTCGCCGTTCGTCCACTTCACGACCCGGGAGTTGCGTTTCAGCGTCCCCGCAAGCACCTCGACGCCGACCACCGCGGGATTGGACTGCCGGAATGTGTGGTCGGCGAGGATTTGGAACCGGCACGGGCGGGCGATCTTGTCGAGCACCTGCTCCTGCTGAGACTCCTCGATGCCGGTGACGAACGCCTCATACTCCTCGACGAGCTGGTAGATGACGTCGTCGTTGAAGATACGGACGTTCTGCTCGGTCGCCTGCCGACGCGCATCTGCGAGCACGTCGACATTGAACGCGAGCACCACCTCGTGGATGGGTTCATCGGCCGTCGAGGCGACCGCGATGTCTCGCGGCGCCACGTCGCCGACTTCGGCGCGGACGATGGGGACCTCGGCCTCCTCTAAGGCGTTCGCGATTGCCTCGAGCGAGCCGAGCGTGTCCGCTTTCACCACGACGCCGTTGTCGGTGGTCTCGACGTCGATTTGTGACAGCTCCGCCTCGACCGCCTCGACCACCTCGGCGACGGCCTGGTCGCGGACGACCCGGACGGGCGCGCCGGCCATCGCGTCGTCGAGATCCGGCGCGGCGACCTTGATTCCGGCCGCCGCGCCCACCTCGTTGACTTTCTCGAACTCTTTTTCGGTGCGGATCTCTGCGAGCGGACGCGGCTGAAGTAGCGCACGCACGTCGGTCACGATGGGATCGTTCGTTCCCCCGACGACGATGGTATCGTCGGCCCGGATCGTGCCGTCGTATAACACCAGATCAACCGTTGTTCCGAAGCCACGTTCTTCCTTCACCTCAAGGACGGTGCCGGCACCGGGGCCGGTCACGTCGACTGACATGTCTTCTTTGAGATACCGCTGTGAGAGGCCCATCAGAACGGTGAGCAGGTCGGGGATTCCCTCGCCGGTCATCGCACTGACGGGAACGACCCCGATGTTCCCGCGAAAGTTCTGGACCCGCCAGTACATATCCGCCGAAAAGCCGTTGTCGGACAGCTTCCCAATGATCTCGTAGAGCTTCGTGTTGAGATCGTTCTCGGCGCGGTCGGACTGGGCTTCAATGGACTGTTGGATGGGGACCCGCGCCTGTGGATTCCACCCCGGCACCGTGTCGACCTTGTTCGCAGCGACGACGAAGGGGGTCTGAGTGCGCTGAAGGATATCGAGGGCTTCGACCGTCTGCGGCTGGAACCCGTCGTTCACATCGACAACGAGGACGGCGATATCGGCGAGCGCGCCGCCGCGTGCCCGCAGCGTTGAGAAGGAGTGATGACCGGGCGTATCGATAAAGAGGAGCCCGGGCAGGTCGAAGTCGGCCGGATCGACAAGCGAGCCGGCCATCTCCCCGATGGTGTCAAGCGGGACGGCCGTCGCGCCGATATGCTGGGTGATGGCGCCGGCTTCACCCTCTTGGACCGCCGAGCCACGGATAGTGTCGAGCAGGGTTGTCTTGCCGTGGTCGACGTGGCCGAGCACGGCGACGATGGGGGTTCGGAGCCCGGTCGACTCGGCTGTCCCCGTCCCCGTCGTGTCGGTGTCAGACATGAGAAATCACTTGTCTCACGTTGGCCCGCGCCCGCACATAACTCTTTCAGGAGCGGCGACGCCTCCGACAGCGGCCGCTACTCGACGGTGAACGAGCCGACCATTCCCACCGACTGGTGGGGGTCACAGTGGTACTCGTACGTGCCGGCGACCTCGAACGTGTAGCTGTGGGTCGTCCCGGCGTCGTATGTCGACTCATCACGCCCAGGCCACTCGGCGCCCGACGGCTGGCTTGCCGGTGAGACGTTGTGCCCCGGCGACGCCCACACCCACCGCACCGTCTCGCCGACAGCAATGGTGAACTCCTCAGGATCGAATCTGAAGTTTCCGTCGGGCCCGACCGACACCGTCAGCTCGGCCTGCGGCGTCGGCGTGTCCGTCGCTGTCGCCGTGGGTGAGTCCGTCGCTGTCGCCGTGGGTGAGTCCGTCGCCGTGGGTGAGTCCGTCGCCGTCGCCGTGTCCGTGGTTGTAGCCTCTGTCGGCGTCGCCGTATCTGTCGCCGTGGGTGAGTCGGTCATCGTATCTGTCCCACCGCCGCCGCTACAGCCGGCAACGGCAACGGTACCGAGCGGCGCGATGCCACGGAGGAAGCTGCGTCTGTTCACACGCCGTCCAAGACCGGGACGCGTAAAGCCGTTGACCCGATTCCGTGGGGGGCTGGCGGACGCGTGTCAGACGATGCCCGTGTCGTTTATATCGTAGCCCCCGTACCCGAGCGCATGAGCGAGATACTCGCGGAGAACCTCTCTGAGAAGAACGTCGTCGGCAGCGACGGCGCGGAGATCGGCCGGCTGTATAATGTGACCATGAACGTGAAATCCGGGCAGCTCGAGCACCTGCTCGTTGAGCCGGGCGAAGGTGTGACGGCGGACTTCGAACTCGACGACCGTGGTCGTTACCACATCCCTGTCTCGCGAGTGCAGGCAGTGAAAGATCACATCGTCGTTGCTCGGTAGATGCGCGTACTGGACGCGTCCGCGTTCATCGACGACTACACAACCGACGACGACGTCGCGACCGTCCCGAGCGTGCGCGAGGAGCTCACCGATGGGGCCTCCGGCTACCGGTTCGACGCGCTCGAGGGGAGCGGGATGCGCCTCCACGTTCCTGGGGAAGGACCGCTTACACAGGTCGACCGCGCCGCGCGCACAACTGGCGATCGAACGGAACTCTCGGACACCGACCGCCGGCTGCTCGCAGCGGCGGTCGAACTCGGTGGCACGCTTGTCACTGACGACTATGCGATGCAGAACGTCGCCGACGAGTTGGGCGTGGCCGTCGAGGGAATCGCGAAGGCAGGCATCGACGAGCGCCGCGACTGGGACTACCAGTGTCAGGGCTGTGGCCGTGTCTATAACAGTCACCGCGAGCGCTGTGAGGTGTGCGGTGCCGACCTCGAGCGGAAGAACCCCTCCTAGTACGAGCGGGTGGCGACCACCGCGCCGGCGGCGTCGCGAACCGTCACCGTATCGCCGCCGTTGTTCCATACTGCGCCTGACCGACCCCAGTAGACATCGGTCTCAGTGTCCGTTCCCGAGCCGGTGTGAAGGGTGACGGTGTCACTGGGACCGAGCGTCACCTCACCGAACTCGTAGGTCTTGTCCGCCTCGTCGGTAACCGTCCAGCCGGCGAGCTTGAGCGGGTCGTCACCTTCGTTAGTGAGCGTGACGTACTCATCGTTCAGATTCTCGTTGTCGTTCCCCGCGGCGTCGGGGTGAACAGCGACGGCAACCCTCGAGACGCTCGGCGATGTGGTCGCCGTGGCCGACGCCGTCGGTGGTGACTCGGTTGCACACTCCCACAGGCCCGTGCGTGATTCCATCACCGCGGCTTCGGCGTCGAGGAAGGCGGCTTTGCGCGTGAACGGGGAGTCGTACACCCGCGCGTAGCCGTCGGCCACCAGCCCGTAGTTGACAATCGCGCTGTCGTGGACAACGTATGCGAGCAGGCGACCGTAGTAGCCCCGCCGGTCGAGGTTCGTGTCGAAGGCGAGCCCGACCTCCGCGCCGGTGAGCCGCTGTTTCAGTCGCTCGCTCGCCGCCTCACCCCACCGGCGGAGACAGGCGCGACCTGCCGACGTCGCTGGAACCCCCTCGAACTCGGCGGGGCTGGTCTCGGTGTGCACCTCTGGAGTGTCAACCCCGACCAGACGGACAGTGTCCTCGGTGCCGTTCTCGAACGCGATCTTCACCGTGTCGCCGTCGACAACACGCGTCACCGTCGCTTGCACGTCCGCATCGGGGACGGCGGGCGCGTCGGGGCGAGCGGTTACAGCGTCGTCGGGCGACGCTGAGTTCGCGGGCGCCTCGACAGCCACGCCGCTACAACCGGTGACCACGAGCAAGAGGACGAGTACGACCGCGCCGCGAGGACCGGACATATCTGGGCTCCGAGGGCGAGGGGCTTAGTCCTCTCGCGAGTCCACAAAGATAAGTGCTCGACCAGCTCTAATCTACTCTATCAGAACATGAATCCGACCCGAAAGAGAGAGGTGGCTCGGTCGTGGCCGGATGGGTAGAGGTCGCGACGATCGCCTTCGTCGCACAGCTCACCGTCTTGCCAGGAGAAAAGGTGCAGTTTATTATCGCGGGGCTGTCGACGCGGTTTCACCCTGCGCTGGTCGTGGCCGCGGCAGGCACCGCCTTCGCCGGGTGGACAGCGCTCGAGATCGCCTTCGGCGGGTTCCTCCAGCGGATGGTACCGGGGTTTTATCTCGACGTGGGGACCGGACTGTTGTTTCTCGGATTCGCCGTGCTGCTGTATCAGAGTGCACCCACCCACGGTGATGGGGCGACCGAACGCCCGATCGACGCGCCCCACACCGAGGGGGGCGGCCAGCTTACCGATGGCGGCGATATCGAGGTGACAGTCCCTTTCTTCGGGTGGCGCGTGCCGAATCGGTTCGGCGGCTTCTTCCCCATCTTCGCGTTGATGGCGTTCGGCGAGTTCGGCGACAAGACTCAACTCGTCACCATCGGGCTGGCCGCCCAGTACGCACATGGGACGGCCATCTGGGTCGGCGAAATGGCAGCTATCATTCCGGTAAGCATCGTCAACGCACTGTTTTTTTCGCGGTTTAGCGATCGCTTCGACGCCCGGATCGCGCACCTGGCAGGCGCCGCGCTGTTCGCCGGGTTCGGTGTGGATACGCTCCAGTCGAAGGTAACGGGCATCTCGGTGTGGGAAACGGGCGTCGACGTTGCTGCCGACCTGCTCGGCTCGCTTGGCTGACTACGCAGGGTTGCGCAGGCTCACGAAGTGGTCCGGGTGTGACTGCTCGTGATCGAGCGCCGTCTCGTGGGCAGTGACGCAGTCCTCGAACGTCTCGTCGAGTGAGCACGCGTCGCAGACGACGTGACAAGCCATGTGAATAGATAACACGGGCCGAGATATAAACGTTGCGTCGCCAGGGTCAGGATACGCCGGAGAGCCGTGCTCTCCCCCGCGATCGAGGGGAGTGCGCGTTTACGCGAAGTCACGGAGAAAGCTCCCATTCAGCGCGAGGGAGAGACCATTCAGAGTGTACACCGTCGAAAACGGAAAAAAGCCGGGTGGAGTCAGTAGAAGGCGACTGGTGTGCCCGTGGTGTCGTCGCGGTCGATCTTCTCGAGGGCTGACTCGAAGTCCTCCGTGTGGACTTCGGTGCGCTCCTCACGGATGGCGAACATCCCGGCCTCGGTACACAGCGACTCCAACTCCGCGCCCGAGAACCCGTCGGTGCGCTCAGCGAGGTCATCGAAGGCGACCTCCTCGGCGAGGTTCATACCGCGGGTGTGGATCTCGAGAATGCGCGTGCGGCCCTCGTGGTCCGGCTCAGGGACCTCGATGAGGCGGTCGAACCGACCGGGCCGCAGGATAGCCCCATCGAGCATGTCGAACCGGTTGGTCGCGGCGATAATGGAGATGTCGCCGCGCTCTTCGAACCCGTCCATTTCGGAGAGCAACTGCATCATCGTACGCTGGACCTCTGCATCCCCGGAGGTCTTCGATTCCGTGCGCTTTGAGGCGATGGCGTCGATCTCGTCGATAAAGATGATGGCAGGTTCGTGCTCAGCGGCGAGTTCGAACAGGTCGCGAACGAGGCGGGCCCCTTCGCCGATGAACTTCTGGACGAGCTCGGAGCCGGCCATCTTGATGAACGTCGCGTCGGTCTCGTTGGCGACCGCCTTCGCGAGCATCGTCTTTCCTGTTCCCGGCGGGCCATGCAGCAACACGCCGGTCGGCGGCTCAACGCCGACCTGTTCGAACTGCTCGGGGTCGGACAGCGGGTCCTCGACAGCCTCGCGCACCTCGCGCACCTGTTCATCGATACCGCCGATGTCGCCGTAGGTGACCTCCGGCTTTCGGGTGACTTGCATCGCCTGCGCCCGAGCATCCGTCTCGTCGTCGAGCACACGCTGGACGGCAAAGGAGTCGTTAATGGCGACGCGGTCGCCCGCCTGGAGCTCGTCGGCGAGCCGCGGCGAGACGTCGGTGAGCACCTCTTGATTGTTGCCGTGTTGCTTGAGGACGACCTCGTCCGTGTCGTCAGCCACCTCTTCGACGGTGGCCACGTACAGCGACGAGGTTTTCAACGCCTCGTTCTCGCGCTGGAGCTCGTCGACGTCCTCGCGGAGCTCGTCCTGCCGGTCGCGGGCGGATTCGAGCTGGGTCGCGAGCTCGTCGTGGACCCCGACGATGCGTTCGAAGTGCGTCCGCAGGGCGTTGAGACGCTCCTGGGGCGACATCTCGGGATCGAGGTCGAGCTTCGGGCGTTCGGGCAGCGAAGGACTGCGTGACATCTGGCTATCAAGGGTTAGAGGTGTGCGTAAATGTGTCTTTGGGTCACTACACCGCACCGGACGCCGCATGGCCAAAGCCCGGGCGGACCACGGTCCTACGAGAGCGCCTCGAACTCCGCGACATACCGCTCGTAGGCGTCGATAGCCGACTCCACCGGTTCCGGACTCGCCATGTCGACGCCGGCGCCGCGCAGCAGTTCAAGCGGGTACTCGCGCGAGCCCTTTCGCAAGAACGCAAGGTAATCCTCGGCGGCGGGCTTACCCTCGTCGAGGATCCGGTCGACGATGGCGTTAGCCGCCGAAATGCCGGTTGCGTACTGATAGACGTAGTAATTGTAGTAAAAGTGAGGAATGCGCATCCACTCACGCTCGATGCGCTCGTCGACGTCGGCGTTCGCGTAGTAGTCCCGCTTCAGATCGCCGTACCGTTCGTCGAGCTTGTCCGGCGTAAGCGCACCGCCCTCCTCGCTGATGGTGTGGATCTGATGTTCGAAGTCGGCAAAGAGCGTCTGGCGGAACAGCGTCGAGCGGAACCGCTCGAGGTACTCATCGAGCACGCTCCGACGGAGCCGCTCGTCCTCGACCGTATCGAGCAGGTGGTGGGTGAGCAGCGCCTCGTTGACCGTGCTCGCGACCTCCGCAACGAAGATTTCGTAGTTCGAATACACGTACGGCTGGGTTTCGCTCGTCAGCTCCGAGTGCATCGAGTGGCCCAACTCGTGGGCGAGCGTGTACATCGAGGCCGCATCGTCCTGGTAGTTCATCAGGATGTACGGCTGGCTGTCGTACGTGCCCCCAGAGTAGGCACCCGACCGCTTGCCTTTGTTCTCGTAGACATCGACCCACCGGGACTCAAGCCCTTCGGCGAGCCGCGACTGGTACTCCTCGCCTAGCGGTGCGACGGCCTCGGTGACCCACTCTTTCGCCTGCTCGTACGACACGTCAGGGGCGTCGCCGTCCGTCAGCGGTGCGTACAGGTCGTGCATCCCGACTTCGTCGACGCCGAGCCGGTCGGCCTTCAGGTCGACGTGGCGGTGGAGCACGTCGAGGTTCGCCTCAACCGTCTCGACCAGGGCGTCGTACACATCAACGGGGACGTTTGGCCCGTCGAGGGCGGCCTCACGGGCCGTCTCGTAGTTACGGGCGCGGGCCGTCTTCACGTCCGCTTTCACCGAGTTCTTCAGCGAGGATGCCACCGTGTTGCGGTACTCGCCCCACTCGTCCATGTATCCCTCATACACCGTCCGGCGGAAGGTGCGGTCCGGGTTCTTCAACAGTGAGGTGAAGTTCGACTGGGTGATCTCGACCGCGTCCCCGGTCGGCTTCTCGACGGTCGGAAACGTCATGTCCGCGTTCGACAGCATGCCGTAGATGTCCGACGAGGCACCGGTGACCTCCGACAGCTCCGCGAGCAGCTCCTCGACCTCCGCCGAGCGGGTGTGTGGCTTCATCCGCATGACGTCATCGAGGTAGTGGTCGTACTGCTGGAGGGCGGGTTCGGCGTCGAAATACGCGTCCAGCGTCTCGCGGTCGGCCCGCTGGAGTTCCGGCTCGATGAACGATGCTGCGCTCGACGCCTCCGAAGCGAGCGACTGCGCACGGGCCGACAACGCTTGATACTCCTGGTTGCGCGTGTCCTCGTCGGAGCGCATCCGCGCGTAGGAGGCGACGTTCGACACCTCACGCATCAGCTCCTCGCGGAGTTCGAGTACGGCCAGCAGCGTGTCGGCGTCGTCGGTGACCTGCCCTTCGTAGGCGCGCAACTCGTCGAGCCGCTCCTCGACGGTCTCGTAGGCGGTCTCCCACGCCTCGTCGGTGGCGAACATCTCGTCGAGCGCCCATGTGTACTCTTCCTCAAGATCACCGCGTTCGGGAACCGAACTCATTGTCGTCGATTGCGGCCCGGCGGTCCTAAACGCATCGTTAGTGGGCCCACGGGGCTTTTGGACGCCCGTCCCATCGAGTGGCCATGGACGACGACACCCTGCAAGCAGTCGCCGGGCGCGCGTACGCCGACCCGTTTCCACACCGGTTCCTGACCGCGCTCATCGAGGCGGGCCCGCGGCTCGGCGGCTCGCCGGGCGAGCGACGCGCAGCCGAACTCGTCGCCGACGCCTTCGACGCGGCCGGTGCCGACTCGGAGCTGTTGCCCTTCGAGATGCAACGGTGGGAGCGTGGCAGCGCCGAACTCACCGTGACGGTTGAGCGACCCTCACGGACGGTGGACCGCTCTTTTAACGCGGTCGCGCTGCCGTACTCGCCCGGAGACACAGTGCGCGCGCCGCTGACCGACCTCGGCCACGGGACGCCGGCAGAGACAGACACAGCGGACGTGGCAGGGACCGTTGCGCTCGCGGACACCGATTCGCCGAGCGACGGCCGCTACGTCCACCGGATGGAGAAATACGGCGCCGCGGTCGACGCCGGCGCGGCGGCGTTCGTCTTCACCCACGGCGAGCCCGGCCAGCTGGTGCCGACAGGGACGCTCCGCTTCGGGCACGAGGGAGAGGTGCCGGCCGTCGGCGTCTCCCACGAAACGGGGGCATGGCTCTGCGAGTACGCATCCGAGGGGGCCGACGTCCGGATCCGCGTCGACGCGACCACCGAGCCGGGCACCTCACACAACGTGCTCGGGCAGGTGGGCGCCGACGGCGAGGACGGCATTCTCCTCGTCGGCCACCTGGATGCCCACGACGTCGCCGAGGGCGCGCTCGACAACGGCTGTGGCATCACGACGGTCGCGACCGCGGCCCGCTACCTCGCCGACTGTGCCCTCGACTGTCCGGTGTGGGTTGCCGGCGTCGGCTGTGAGGAGACCGGCCTGCTCGGCGCCGAGGCCCTCGCCGACCGCCTCGACACCGAGCGACTGCGCGCGGTCGTCAACGTCGACGGCGCGGGGCGCCACCGGGATCTGCGCGCGCTGGTCCACGGGAGTGCGGCGCTTGGTGACCACGCCGCACGGGTCGGCGACGCGACCGGCCAGCCGGTCCACGTCGAAGAGACGCCACACCCGTACAGTGACCACTGGCCGTTCCTGCGTGCGGGTGTCCCCACCGTCCAGCTCCACAGCCAGCCTGCGACCGGCCACGAGCGCGGCCGCGGCTGGGGCCATACCGCCGCCGACACCCGCGATAAGGTCGACCAGCGGAACCTCCGTGCTCACGCGGTGCTCACAACGCTGCTGGTCGCCGACCTCGCCGGCGCGTCCGTACCACGTATCGAGGCGTCGGCGCTTCGCGAGCGGCTCGAGACGGCCGGCGCCGAACCGGGGATGCGCGCGGCCGGCGTCTGGCCGGCCGACTGGGACTAACCGTCCGTCGTGTCGGGCCGGAGCCGGGCAGCGACGCGTGCGCCGGTCAGCCGCTCGACACGGCGCTGTCCGAAGACGGTCCGGGCGCTCGCGGCCGCGGCGTCGTCCCGCTCGAACTTGAGGGGATAGGCGACTCGACGGAGCACTAAGGGCGCGGGGGCGGCCGCCGCGACGCCGTCGGGCCCGTCAAGTGTCTCGGTACCGAGCACGCGGTCGACAAACCCAAGATCGCGCTCGCCGGCCGCGACGCTCGCGATCAACCCGACCGCCCGGCGGACGAACGAGCGGGGGAAGCCACCGGCCTTGAACCGACAAACGAGGAAGTCGCCAGCTCGCTCGCCAGTGGCCACCAGATTACGCTCCGTGCCCGTGTCGTCGGGCGTGAGGTTGTGGAAGTCGTGGCGCCCGGAGAGGCGGTCGAGGACTGCGGCGGCGCGACTCACCTGGTCCATGCTCCACGGCCCCTCGGGCGGCTGGGCCGCGGGCTCGCGTCGCGTAGGCCGGTCGCCCACTCGGGGGCGATCGGTGGCCTCCCGCTGGTCGGCGGCCCGCGGCGCGTACAGGTGGTACTCGTACGTCCGACTGGTCGCGTCATGCTGAGCGTGGAAGTCATCGGGGGCGTCGGCGCTGGCCCATGCTCGCACGTCGGCGGGGAGTTCGGCGTTGAGGGCACGCGGGGTGAGCCACGCAGGGGCGTCGAACGACACGGTCTGTCGGAACGCGGAGACACCAGCGTCGGTCCGGCCCGCGGCGGCGTAGCCGTCAGGCGGCGTATCATCGGTACGCACCACGTCGAGCGCGGCGAGCGCGCGAAAGAGGGCGTTCTCGACCGTCTCGGCGTGGGGCTGGCGCTGGTAGCCACGGTAGCCGGTGCCGTCGTAAGCCAGCCGGTAGGCGCGGCGCATCCCGCTACTCGTAGTTCTCGTAGGTCGGGCGCCCGGACTCGGGCGGAAACTCGTCGACTGAGACGGTCGTCTGGTCGCCCGAAGGCATATCTTTCAGGGTGTACTCGCCGTTCGCGAGGTCCTGTTCGCCGACGACGACGACCGTCTCGGCGTTGATGGAGTCGGCATAGCCCATCTGCGCGCCGAAGCTCCGACCGGAGACGTCGGTCTCGACGACGTGGCCCAGCGTCCGGAGCTCGCGGGCGACCGCGGCGGCCTCGTCGGCGGTATCGCCCACCTGGAGCACGTAGTAGTCGGTCGCCAGTTCCTCCTCAGGGTAAACGCCGGCCCGCTTAAGTAACAGCGGGAAGGTCGCGTACCCGACCGCAAAGCCGACCGCCGGAGTCGGCTGGCCGCCAAACGACTCAATGAGGTCGTCATAGCGCCCTCCGCCGAACACCGACCGGGAGACCTCGCCCGTCGAGTCGAAACACTCGAAGACGACGCCGGTGTAGTAGTCGAACCCACGGGCCGTCTCCAGAGAGAGCTCACAGAACTCGCCGGCGCCAAACGTCTCGACAGCATCGAGGACGGCCTCGAGGTTCCCGACGGCGTCGTGGGCCTCATCGCTGCCGGCGAACGCCGCAAGCTCGTCAAGCGAGTCGCGCTCGGTGCGCGTCACGAGGTCGTCGAACTCGGCAGCCTGGTCGTACGAGAGTCCAGCGTCGGCGAGCAGCTCGTGGTATTCTGCAGGCTCGTTCTTATCGCTCTTGTCAACCGCCCGGACCGCGGCGCGGACGTCGACGTCCGCTGCGAAGCTCCGAAGGACGGCCCCGAGGATATCGCGGTGCGAGATACGGAACTCGAAGTCGTCGCCATCGAGACCGAGGTCAGTGAGCAACTCGGCGCCGAGCGCGATGACTTCGGCGTCCGCGCGGGGGTCCTTGCTGCCGAAGACATCGACGTTCGTCTGGTAGAACTCGCGGAACCGCCCCTGCTGGACCTGCTCGTAACGCCAGAACGGCCGCGTGGAGAACCACTTGATCGGCTTCGACAGCTCCTGCTGTTTGGCGGCGACCATCCGGGCAACCGTCGGCGTCAACTCAGGCGTGAGCGTGACGTGGCGGCCGCCCTTGTCCTCGAACGCGTACAGCTCCTCAACGATGTCGTCGCCGGCCTTATCAGTCCACATCTCGGCGCGCTCAAGATGTGGGCTGGCGGTCTCGCGGAAGCCGTAGCGGCGACACGCGGCCTCGACAGTGTCGATCACCTCGCGGCGCGCGGCCATCTCGGCGGGGTAGAAGTCGCGAAACCCCTTCAGGTGGTCGTACATACCCGGCGTTCTGGGGGCGGCGGTAAACGTGCTACGGTCGGGGGCCACTCGGGGCCGACGCGTCGTCCTGCTCAAGTTCGTCCAGCCCGAGTTCGACGAGCTGCTCGATCACTTCGGCCTCAGTGAGATCGAGCGGCTCGCTCGCGAGTTCGATCTCACGGGGTGTTGTGCGCGGGGGCACGAACTCGAACCGATGCATACCCGAGTTACTCGAGTCACCAGTAAAAACACGTCAGACGACCGTCAGCCGTCCCGTCAGGCGGGGGCAACGCCGGTCGCCGTGGCGTAAATCGAGAGGACGACCAGCGAGTTGTACGTGCCGTGGACGAACGCCGGCACGATGAGATTCGAGGTGCGCTCGTACACCGCACCGAGGATGAGGCTGAGCACGAAGATGATCGCGAGGTAGGTGAGGACCTGCACCGGGGGACTCCCGATGACGTTGGTGACGTGGACAGCCGCGAAGACCGCGGACGCGAGGACCACCGCAAGCCACCGCGGGAACCCCTCGCCGAGCATCCCCTGAATGGCGCCGCGGAACATCAGTTCCTCGCCGGGGCCGACGAGCAGATACATAAACGGGATCAGGTACAGCATCAGCGTCGGGTTCGAGAGGCCGTCCTCAACGAGTGCGACTGACGGCGTCGAAAGGCCGAGTTCCGTGACAATGACCTGAACGACGGCGAGGGCGGCAAGCAGGCCGACAAGCCCGAGGAGGGTGTAGCCGGCATCGCGCAACGTCGGGAGCCGCACCCGGATGATATCGAGTCGGTTCTGGTAGCGAAGGTACGCGAGGCTTGTCACCATCAGCCCAACCCCCTGCAGGGAGACGATGGTGAGGCCGTACTGGAGCGGGAGCGACTCCTGCGCGGAGATGCCGACGAACGCCAGCCCGCGAATGAGCACGACGAGGATAACGATCCCAACGGCGAAGCCGGCGAGTGCAAGCCCAAGGCTCGCGCCGAGCGCCCGGACGCCGCGCCCCTCCCGAGCCGGGGAGTCTGTCAGGGACACACACCAACTCGGGGCTCCATGGGGTTACCTTTTACTTCACAACGAACTCGCGTTTCGCTTGGACCGCGTCGGCCTCCGCCGTCGCTTCGGCGCCCAACAGGCCGCGTGCTGCTCGCTTGCCCCACTCGACGGCCGGCTGGGTAAAGGTCGCAACATCCATCAGCTCGCCAGCGAGCACACAGGCCGCCTCGAACCCGAACAGGAGATCGCCGATCCCATGGGCGTCTACCCGGTCGAGTTCGACGCGAATCGTCGGTTTGTCCGCGGCCGCAAGGCTCGCCTCCGTCGCCGCGAACTCGGCGTCTAACAGCTCCCCGAGCGTCGCGTCGCCCAGATACGAGAGTCCCGCGGCGTCAGTCACGGGGATTGCTCGGTCGTCACGCTCGCGCGCTCGCACCAGCGTTACGAGCTTGTCGTGACGGCCTGCACGGTACAGCTGCAACTGTGAGTGTTGGTCGGTTGCGCCGAGCGCCCGGGCAGGGGTCTGACCCTGCCCCTCTTTGCCGAGCGACTCGGCCCACAGCTGAGCGAACCATTCGGCAAACGGCTCAAGTGCCTCTGCGTACGGCATCACCGCGTTGATGTGGGCGCCGCGTCGCTCCAGCGCCGTCGCGACCGCACCGTAGGCGTAGGCCGGACAGTCGTGGAGGCTGCCCGTGAGCCCAGCGCGCGCCTGGCGTGCGCCCGCAAGAACGGCCTCGATATCGTGGCCCAGGATGGCTGCGGGAACGAGTCCGACGGCCGACAGCGCCGAGAACCGGCCTGGGACACCCTCGGGAACAGCGAGCGTCGGGAGTCCCTCCTCGTCGGCCAGGTCGGCCAGCGGGCCCGTCTCGCCGGTGGTGACGACCGTCCGGTCGGTCCAGTCGACGCCGGCAGCCTCGTAGGCGTCACGCACCACCAGGAAGTTCGCCAGCGTCTCCGCCGTTGTTCCGGACCGCGAGACGACGTTCACCGCGGTTCGGGCGAGCTCGAGCGAGTTGAGCAGCCGCGTCGTCGCCTCAGGGTCGACGTTGTCAAGGACGTGGTGATTCGGCTCGCCCAGCGCCGCCGAGACCGTTTTCGCACCGAGCGCTGACCCGCCGATCCCGACGGTAACGACGGCGTCGGCGTCGACGTTCGCGACCGCTCGCTCGATACCGGCGGCACTCGTCGTCTCCGGGAGATTGAGGCTCGCATAGCCGAACGCCGCGTTCGACATCCCCGCTGCGATCGTCTCGTGAGCCGTCGCGACCGCCTCGTCCAGCCGGTCGAGCGCCTCGGTCGAGACGCCTGGGGTCGCCACCTCGTCTAAGGCGTTGCCGATGTCGACTCGCATAGCCAGAGAGCCGGCGGGAGAAGGCAAAACCGTTCGGCCCGGGCCGGCGTCGTCGGCAGTCGGTGCGCGCCGTCGCTCAGCCGTCCAGCTCGGCGGGCGCGGGCGGCATGTGTCGTTTGTGCTTGCTCTGCTCGTACAGTTCGACGACGCGCTCGACGGCCGTCTCGGGGACCCCAAGCGTCTCGACGGTCGCCGACCGCGAGAACGGCCCGTCGATGTGCAACGCGAGGATCGCGTCGACGGTATCGTAGTCGAGGCCCATCTCCGCCTCGTCGGTCTGGCCCTCCCACATCTCCGCGCTCGGCGGCTTGGTCACCAGGTCTTCCGGGACACCGATATGCGCCGCGAGCTGGCGCACCTGGCGCTTGTAGAGGTTGCCGATGGGGTTGCAGTCGACGGCCTGGTCGCCGTACTTCGTGTAGTAGCCCGTCATCGCCTCCGACCGGTTGCCCGTCCCGAGCACGACCCGCGACTCCGCGTTGGCCACGAAGTAGTTGAGCACGGCCCGTGTCCGGACGCGGACGTTACCGGCGGCCATCCGATCGTCGACGCCGGCTGGATACGCCTCGAAGAAGGCGTCCACGATGGGGTTGATATCGAGCACGTCGTACTCGATATCCAGCAGCTCCGCGACGCGCTCGGCGTCGCTCATGTTCGTGTCCGTGTTCACCTCCGAAGGCATCACCAGCCCATGTACGGCATCGGCGCCGAGCGCCTCGACGGCGAGGTGAGCGACGAGCGTCGAGTCGATCCCGCCCGACAGGCCGATGACCGCCCCCTCGGCGTCGGCGTCAGCGACGACCGACTCGATGAACCCGGTGATCTGCTCGCGGTGCGCCTCAAGCTCCTCCGCGGCGAGGTCAAGCGAGACCGCGCTCCCCTCTACCAGCGGCTCTGCAGTTGCCATCACTCGATGATAGAGCGCGACGGGCAAATAGGTGCCGCGTCGGGGCTATTCGTGGACGTTCGTCCACTCTCGGAAGGTAGCCAGCGTCCGACCATGGGTGGCGAAACGCTACGTTCAAGTGCGGGCGTCGGATACGACGGAGGTGAGTGCCGGTGGTCCAATGGTAGGACATTAGCTTCCCAAGCTAATAGTCCGGGTTCGATTCCCGGCCGGCACATCGGCTTTTCGAGCGTGAGCAGCGACGGTGGCGCTGCCCTGTGCGCGCGACAATCGAGGTGATTCGGCCCCACCGCTAGCTTCGTGCTATATCCACAAGCACGTGTAGACGAGGCATCGAAGGACATCACCATCGCGGAAGACGCGTACGAGGCGTTCATCATTCTTAACCAGAAGAAGGGCTTCAGCGACGTCCTCAAGCGGCTGACACGTCTCAGAGGTGTGACCCGGCGGCAGCGGTGGGGCTGTTCGACGCCGAGTCGTGAGCCCATGACGGGGACCACGAGCGGGTCGGCACGGCCTCAAACCGGAGGCGTCCGTGAGCTGTCTCAATGTGCGCTTTGTCATCGACTCCACGAACGACGCACGAGCCGTCGCGTTCTATGAGCGCGAGGGGAGCCCTATCGCACTCACCTCGACCGTCATGCTGTGTGAGGTCTACCCCAGGGGCTACTACTACCGCTTGTCGGAAGCGCTCTCGGAGGCGAAGCGGGCGCTCTCGTGGGTGTTCCCTATCGACGTCACTGACGAGGTCGCAGCCGTTGTCGCCGCACTCGAACGGCGCAGCAAGGTCCTCAACGGCGCGGACGTGCTCATCGCCACGACAGCACTGTTCCACGACGTGCCGGTCGTGACCGTCGACAAGGACTTCGAGCGGATGCCCGACCTCCGGGGCAGAAGCTACGGCCCGTCCAGCCGCGTCTCCTCCCGGACCGTCCGGTTGTTCTCGACGTTGCCCGTGTTCAGCGTCCCCGCCGGCTCGAACAGCAGGATCTGACACTCGTCGTCGGCGTGCGGTTGGTGGTCGACGCCGGCGGGAACGACGTGTAGTTGGCCCGGCGAGAGGTGGACGTCTGCGCGGTCGCGAAAGCGCAGCGTCAGCTCCCCCTCGTGGACATAGAACAGCTCGTCGGCCGCCTCGTGGTGGTGCCACTCGAAGGTGCCCTCGACGCGGGCGAGTTTCACGTGTTGGCCATTGAGTTCCGCGGCGACGTGTGGCGACCAGTGCTCTTCGATCTCCGCGAACGCCTCGGCGAGGTCGACGACCATAGCTGGCATCAGCGTCGCGGCAACTCGGGTCTGTTGGTGTGGCGGACGGCGAGGCCGCTTGGTCAAGTGCCAGGGGAGACCACCCGCGCAGCCACAGCATATCCACGTGCTTCCCAGAACCGCGACGGTGTAAGTGGGTGTGAGTGATGGCTTGGAGAGCGTCCAGCCGCTGGACACCCCAGAACCGTGCGCTGAGTGCTGTAGTGCCGCCAAACGATCGCGGTGGACGGGGATCTCAGGCCTCGGTCGGCTCAGCAGCCCCGTCGGCTGACCCCGCCGTCGACGGCTCCGGCGCGTCGAGTGACGGAGCTTCATACACGTAACAGCACGTGTCGGCGACGACGCGGAACGTACCACCCTCGGGTGCCTCGATCACGGTTCCGTCGATATCGATGGCGATCTCAACGAGGTCACCGAGCGTCGCCGTTTCGGCACGAGGGCGGGTGTCGATTTCGGCCAGAAGCGTGGCTTGGTGGACCCACTCCGCGTAGGTGTCGCGTTCATCACGATACGTGAGCCAGCGCCGCTCGGCAGGGGTGAGCTCGAACCACCCCCGGCGTGCTAGCCAGGCCACGCCGGTCGCACCCACCACGCCGCTGGCAATCAGCAGCGGGCCGCCAAGCCGGTAGCTCGGACCGTACTGCCGCTGTCGGACGACCGGCTCGGTCGTCTCGAACCGCTGAGATGGCGCTTCCGGTGTCGCAATCGTGTACTGTTCGACACCGGCGTCGACGGCCGCAGTGCGGGTAAACGACTGCTTGACTGGCGCACCGTTGACGCGCCCCTCAAGCGTGACCGCGACAACGGCAGCGGTCTGGACACCGCCGGGACTTCCCAGTTGCGCGGAGACGTTCGCGGTGCGGGCACGGAGTGCTGGCACGTTGAGCGTAATGCGGATCCGGAGGCGCTCTCCGGGGCGCAGCAGCTGGCGGGCCGACCGCACCGGACGGCTGGTCTCCCACAGGGGCGTTCCGGTGCCATCGGTCCCCTGCCGCCGCACCCTCTCCAAGCGGGCTATCGGTCGTCACGGATCGGCGAATGGGTTGATCGGCACTGCCGATAGAA
>CAYZJQ010000030.1:0-8610 GCA_964478805.1 uncultured Halobacteriales archaeon
CGCGGTCATCGAGGTGGATGAACTCCCCGCGGACGCACCGCCGCTGCCGATCGCCGCCGAGCCAGCGACCGTTGGCCAGGAAGTCGTCGTCATCGGTAATCCCTTCGGGCTGGGTGGGACGGTCACTTCGGGGATCGTCTCGGGCGTGAACCGCTCGATCCCGTCACCGGCAGGGTTTCCGATCTCCGACGCCATCCAGACGGATGCAGCCGTCAACCCGGGCAACAGCGGCGGCCCAATGATGGACTTTGCTGGTGAGGTGGTCGCGGTAATCAATTCCGGGGGCGGCGAGGACATCGCCTTCGGCATTTCTGCGGCGCTGACGACCCGGGTCGTCCCTGAACTCATCGCGACGGGCACCTACGACCACTCGTTCATGGGGGTCGCGCTCGTGTCGGTGACGCCGGCGCTCGCGACGGCGAACGACTTGCCGGATTCGCAGGGGCTGCTCGTCACGCGCGTGGTCGCGAACGGGCCCTCGGCGGGCGTGCTTGAGGGCAGCGACGACCAGACCGTTATCGACGGGCGGGCCCTCCCCGTCGGTGGAGACGTGCTGCTCGCCATCGATGGCCGCACGCTGACGACGAGCGAGGGGCTCGGCAGCTATCTCGCTTTAGAGACACGCCCGGGTGACACCGTCGAACTCACGATTCGTCGGGCGGGCAACCGACGGACGGTCACCCTAAAGCTGGGCACCCAACCCGGCGGCTTCTAGAACTCGACGGGCTCGTCGGTCCACAGCCACGCGTCGTGGTTGTCGGGGTCGTAGATGGCGAACGCGCCGGTGTCGAAGCGGAGCTCCCCGAGCGACTCTGCAGCCGCGGCTGCCGCCCGCCGAGGCGTGCCGCCGTGGCCGTCATCGTCGCGTCGCATACTCGGGGGCACTCCGCCGACCGGTAAGTGTCTTCGCCGAACTCTGTTCCAGATCCGACCCAAATTCAGTTGAGGCACGGTTTTAATCGGGTGCAGACCCTGAAGTTGGTATGCGCGTCGTCACGTTGCTTCCGTCCGCGACCGAAATCGTCTATGCGCTCGGCGTCGAGCCGGTCGCGACCTCTCATGAGTGCGACCACCCGCCAGCAGCGACCGAGACACCGAACGCGAACCGCAGTCGCGTCGACCCGACCGCCACAGCCGACGAGATCGACGCCCAGGTCCAGGCGGCTGAGGAGGAAGAGGGCGTCTACGAGATCGACCGCGAGGTGCTCGCCGCAGCTGACCCCGACCTCATTGTCTCGCAGGGAATCTGCGATGTCTGTGCCGTCGATGAGGTGCTCGTGCGCGAGGCCGTCGCCGACCTCGGGCTGGACTGTGAGGTGCTGACGACCGACCCCCACTCGCTGGCGGACGTGTTGGACGACATCGAGCGCATCGGCGCTGCGCTTGGCCGCGACCAGGCGGCGGCCGACCTCGTGGCCGACTGTCGCGACCGGGTCGCCGAGCTCGAAGCGCGGGCACAGGCGGCCGCGGCCGACCGCGACCCGCCTCGCGTCGCCGTCTTCGACTGGACCGACCCGGTGATGGTAGCCGGCCACTGGATCCCCGGAATGGTCGACCGGCTCGGCGGGCGCTACGCCCTCCGGGAGCCGGGTGCGGCGTCCCGCCCGTTCGAGTGGGCGGAGGTCGTCGACTACGACCCCGAGGTCGCCGTCGTTGCACCCTGTGGGTTCGATCTCGACCAGACGGCAGCGAACCTCGCTGACCTGACCGCCCGGCCCGGGTGGGCGGACCTGGCTGCCGTCCGCGACGGCCGCGCGTATGCGCTTGACGGCCACAGTTACGTCAACCGACCGGGCCCCCGGCTCGTCGACACCATGGAACACCTCGCGTGGTGTCTCTACCCCGATGCCTTCGAGGCCCCGCCGGAGTCGGTCGCCCGGCCCGTCGTCCCTCGGGTCGCGTAGATGGCCGAACCCCTTGGGGTCGCCGCTGCCGCCCGCGACGCGATGGTCGCCCACGCCCGCGAGGGGGCACCCGAGGAGGTGGTCGGCGTCCTCGCCGGCGAGCGCGCGCCCGACCGCGTGACCGCCGTCGAGCGGGTGGCCAACGCGGCCGATACGCCCGAGACACGCTATGCGATCGCCCCCGCTGACCAAGTCGCGGTCCTTGACCGGATCGAGGCTCGCGGCGACGAGGTCGTTGGCTTCTACCACTCGCACCCGCGGGGCCCGACGGGACCGAGCGCGATGGACGAGTCACGAGCGACCTGGGCGGGGTACGTCTACGCCATCGTCTCGCTCGCCGGTGACCCGTCGCTGGGTGCCTGGCGGTGGACCGGCGACCGGTTCGTCTCGCTTCCGGTGCACGTCGAGTTCTGACACTCTCCCCCTGTTTAAAATCGGAAGGTCCCGACCACGTGTGGGAATGTGGGGATTGCAATGTAGCCCGCGCTCGCGGTGCGAAGCAGCTGCTTTCTTGATCGAACAAGCACCTCCAATCGGACGAGTACACGCTCAGTTAGCTCACAAATCGGCCGGGGTATCAATGTCGCGACAGACCCCGGGGTCGGGGACGGCGACGAGCGCGCTTGCCTCACTACTGAGTAACACCGCTCGTCCGCCTTGGTCGTCATCGATGGCAGTAAGTGCGTCGAAAAACCGCCGGTCGAACAACACCGGATTACCCCGCTGGGCCTCGTAGGCGGCCGCAAGAGCGACGCCTGCACCGGCGGTGTAGGCGTCGACGATTGTGTCGACGGTCGCTGGGTTCACGTCGGGCATATCGCCCAGCGCGATAACGGCCGCTGTGACATCTCGATCGCGAACTGCGTCGATTCCGGCCCGGATTGATGAGGCCTGCCCGGTCGCGTATGCGTCGTTGTAGACGACCTCGACATCAAGCCCTGCGAGCGCGCTTTCGACCCGAGGGGCTTGGTGTCCCACAACTGCAATGACCGGCTCCACCCCGGCTGCACACAATGTTCGCGCGCTCGCCCGAACCAACGGTTCCGCCGTCGATAACTCACCGTCGATTGGTCGCGTCGCCAGCAGTTTGTTCCGATCGCCGAACCGGCGACTCATCCCTGCAGCGAGTAGGATGCCAGCGACCCGTGGGCGGTCCGTAGGGGGATTGAACGGTGGCGTGACGAGAGGGAGTTCGTCGGTCACTGTCTGTCGGCTTGCCCCGTGAGACCGAGGTCGCTTAGTTGCACGTGTCTGTGTCTTTCTCTTATCGAAATGTGGCAAAGATTTATTCTCCTGGTATGAAACACCATATCACGTAGACGTAGTATGCACACCCTAATCAAGTTAAATGATATCAGCTGTCATCACCACAGCCGACGAGGAATCACGGCATGATCGCGGATGGGGAGCCAGTAGGAACTACTGATGGACTCGCGTTCGGCGTTAGGGGCTGGGAATGAAGGCTAGTGCGTTCGACTATCGCGATCCGGATACGGTTGACGCGGCCGTCGAATTGCTGAAGCAGTGTGAGAATGCGCGACCGCTAGCGGGAGGGCAAAGTCTCATCCCTGCGATGCGATTCCGAACGGCGGAGCCGGGGACGCTCGTTGATCTCAATGGCATCGACACGCTCGATTATCTCCATGAGTCAGACGGCCGACTCCGACTCGGCGCGTTAGTACGGCACGCGGACGTCGAACAGTCGGAACTAATCAACGATCGGTACGGCAGCTTCGCTGATGCTGCCCCGTCCATTGCTGACCCGCTCATCCGCAACCGCGGGACGGTTGTCGGCTCGGTCGTCCAGGCCGACCCTAAGGGTGATTGGGGGAGTGTCCTTCTCGCACGCGATGGCGTAGCGGAACTGGTCGGCCCCGAGGGCCGACGGACACTGACGGCTGATACCCTCGTACCGCACACCTCAGATGCGAAGGTTCGAGACGCCGAACTGCTCGTTGAGGTCAGCGTCCCGACTCCAACCACGAAAGAGGGGAGTGCGTACCACAAAGTGAAACGTAAAATCGGTGACTATGCGGCGGCGGGCGTTGCAGCTCGCCTTCGCATCGCCGATAATCGAATCGACACGGCCGGGCTCGGACTCACCGGTGTCGATGAGACGAGTGTCCGCGCTACAACCGCGGAAGCACATCTCGAAGGAGAGCGGCCGACCCCTGACCTGTTCGAGCGAGCCGGCGAGCTTGCCGCTGCGGAGTCGAACCCTACGTCTGATGTCAGAGGGAGTGCGTCGTACAAGCGGCGGATGATCGGGGTGTTGACCCAGCGAGCGCTGAGCGATGCGTTAGAACGGACTGGCGTTGTCACGCGGACTCGGAGGGTTGCACCGTGACGACTCCGCCCGGCCACGAGATTACACTGACCGTCAACGGTACGGACCATACGCTTGAGGTGGAGCCACGGCGGCTGCTCGTCCATGTCCTTCGCGAGGAACTGGACCTGACGGGAACACACATCGGCTGTGACACGGGCAGTTGCGGCGCCTGTACCGCTATTGTTGACGGCGAGCCGATGAAGTCCTGTCTGTTGTTCGCCGTGCAGGCCGACGGCAGCGACATTCTCACCGTCGAAGGTATGGAAGATCTTCCGGAAGCGACCGGCGAACTCCATCCACTCCAGAACGGGTTTCGTGAGGAGCATGGGCTGCAATGCGGCTACTGTACGCCTGGTATGCTCATGACGAGCAAGGCATTGCTTGATAACACCCCTGATCCCGACGAGGCGGAAATCCGCGAGGCGATCAGCGGCAATCTCTGTCGGTGCACCGGGTATCAAAACATCGTGAACGCCGTCGAATACGCTGCCGACGAACTCGCGGATGCGACGGCGGCCGACGGTGGGACGACCACTGCGAACGATGACGCCACCACCGCGGTTGGCGGTGACTTCGACTGTGGTGTCGAAAACTGCTGTGGCGGCGCTTCCACGGCAGTCAACCACTCCGAAGGTGATGAGACATGAGCAGTGGATCCAACGAGAACACGACGACCGAGTATCAGCATCCGGAAGACGAAGGCCCTGCTCCGGAACAGCACTGTGGGCACGGCCGCGGTGGCATGGGCGAAGAGGTCTCCCGCAAGGAGGACAAGCGGTTCACTACTGGCCGGGGTACCTACGTCGACGACATCAAGAAGCCGGGGATGCTCCACTGTCATCTTGTCCGGAGTCCCCATGCACACGCCCGGATCGAAGAGATCGACGGCTCACAGGCGATGGCGATGGATGAGGTCGTCGCTGTCCTCACCGCAGAGGACCTGCTAGCGCACGACTTGGCGACCATGCCGACACTGATGGACGACACTCAAGACGTGCTCGTCAACGACAAGGTGAAGTTCCAAAGCCAGGCGGTCGCCGCCGTCATCGCGGAGGACCGGTACGCCGCTAAGGACGGCGCCCAGCGGGTTGATGTCACGTACGATGTCTGTGAGCCCGTCGTCGATGCTGCTGACGCGCTTGATGACGACGCTCCCCTCATCCGCGACGATATCGAGGGGCAACAGGATAACCACATCTTCGATTGGGAAACCGGTGATGAGGCAGCGACTGACGAGGTGTTCAACGAAGCCGCCGTAACGGTTGACGAGCAGATGGAGTATCAACGGCTCCATCCGGCACCGATGGAGACGTGCGGGGCAGTCGCCGATTGGGACCCCGGCACGGACAAGATGACCGTCCACCTCACCTCGCAGGCGCCCCACGCCCACCGGACCCTGTTCTCACAGGTGTCGGGCATCCCCGAGCACAAGGTGCGGATCGTCAGCCCGGATGTCGGCGGTGGCTTCGGCAACAAGGTGCCTATCTACCCGGGCTACGTCGTTGCCGCAGCCGCCTCATTCGTTCTTGAGCAACCAGTCAAATGGATTGAGGAGCGCTCGGAGAACATCCAGACGACCGGTTTTGCCCGCGACTACGACATGACTGGCGAGCTCGCTGCCACCGAGGACGGGAAAATCACGGGTGTGAAGGTGGACGTACTCGCCAACCACGGGGCGTACAACGCCGCGGCACAGCCGTCGAAATTCCCAGCCGGGTTCTTCAACATCTTCACGGGCTCGTACGACATCGAGGCCGCCTACGGCACCGTCCAGGCGGCCTACACCAACACAGCGCCTGGTGGTATCGCCTACCGATGTTCGTTCCGCGTGACCGAAGCCGTCTATCTCATTGAGCGGCTGGTGAAGGTGCTCGCCGACGAACTCGACATGGACCCTGCGGAGGTCCGCCGAAAGAACTTCATTCCGAAGGAGGCGTTCCCGTACGAGTCCGCGACGGGGTGGAACTACGACTCCGGCGACTACGAGAAGGCGCTCGATAAGGCCCTTGAGATGGCCGATTACGAGCACTACCGCGAGGAGCAGCAACGCCGCATCGAGAACGACGCTGATAAACTCCTGGGCATCGGCATCTCCTCGTTCACCGAGGTGGTTGGTGCTGGCCCCGGCAAACAGTGTGACATCGCCGGTATCGAGATGTTCGACTCCGCGGACCTCCGCGTCAACCCGACGGGCAACGCCGTGTTGCGCGTTGGCGTCCAGACACAGGGGCAGGGCCACGAGACTACGTTCGCCCAGATCGTCGCTGAGGAGTTGGGCATGCACGTCGACGACATCACTGTCGAACACGGCGACACCGATACGGAACCGTACGGGCTCGGCACGTACGGCTCGCGGTCGACACCCGTCGCCGGTGCCGCGACTGCCGTCGCCGCCCGGAAGGTGCGCGACAAGGCGAAGTCCATCGCCGCGAACGAACTTGAGGCCGCGGAAGAGGACATCAACTGGGACCGTGCGTCCGGCGAATTCCACGTCGCCGGCGCGCCCGACCGGTCGATCACCATCACGGAGATCGCCGCCGGTGCATATATGAACCACCCCAGCAGTGAGGAGCCTGGGCTGGAGGCGGTGAACTACTACGACCCGCCGGAGATGACCTACCCGTTCGGCTCGTATATCGTCGTCGTCGAGGTGGACCGCGAGACCGGCGAGGTCGACTTCGAGAAGTTCGTTGCCGTCGACGACTGTGGCAACCGCATCAACCCGATGATCATCGAGGGACAGATCCACGGTGGCCTCGCTCAGGGGATCGGCACTGCCATGATGGAACACGTCTCCTATGACGACCAGGGTAACTGCACCGCCGGCGATTTCTTGAACTATTTGCTCCCTTCAGCCGGTGAAGTTCCAACCTTCAAGACGGGCCACACTGTCACACCATCACCCCACCACCCGATCGGGGCGAAGGGAGTCGGCGAGTCGCCGACCGTCGGGTCGCCGCCGGCCATCGTCAACGCCGTCGTTGACGCGATGGCCCACGGCGGCGTCTCCCACGTCGAGATGCCGATGACGCCCGACCGCGTCTGGGAGACGCTCGACGAGGCCGGGCTGGCACACAGCCCGAGCCAGAACGTCACCTTCGAGTTCGACGACTCGGCAGAGGAACCGGCCGACGACTGAGAACCCAGCCGCCGGGCCTCCCCGGCGGGCCCGCGATGCACCACCGATGACACACGACGACGAGGCCGCCCCGACCGACGAACAGGACCAGCGCCGCCGCGAACACGACGGCGACGTGTCCGACGTCGAAGCCACCCTTACCGAGCGGAGCGAGCCGTACGCGCGGGTGACCGTCGTGCGCCGCGAGCCGCCAGTGTCGGCGAACGTCGGCGACCGCGCCGTCGTCACCGCCGACGGCGAGCTCCGCGGCTGGATCGGCGGCGCCGCGTGTGCCCAGACGGTCGCGGTCACCGCAGCACGGGCCGTCCTCGAGCGCGGCGAGCCCAAGCTCGTTGGTATCGCCCCCGACCCCGACAGCGTCGCCCGGCCCGGCCTCGAGGCTCACCCGATGACGTGTCACAGCGAGGGGGTCCTCGAGCTGTTCGTCGAACCGGTGAACACGGCCCCCGATCTGCTCATCGTCGGCGACACGCCCATCGCGCGGTCGCTCGTTCGGCTGGCCGCTGAACTCAGCCTCGAGGTGACGCTCGCCGCACGAACCGCGCCCGACGACGTGCCTTCCGACACGACAGTCGTGGAGACGACCGACCCAGACGCACTGGCGGCCGCGGTCGGGCCGTCACCGCTCGTCGTCGTCGCGTCGATGGGCGCCTCGGACGGCCGCGGCGTCGCGGCCGGCCTGCTCGCCGACGCCGCCTACATCGGGCTGGTCGCGAGCGACACCCGGGCCGCGGAGGTCATCGACCGCGCCGCCGAGCTGGTCGACGCCACCCCCGAGACGGTCCGGACGGCCGTGCACAACCCTGCCGGTGTCGACATCGCGGCGTACACGCCCGCGGAGATCGCCGTCAGCCTCCTCGCTGCCGTCGTCGACGCCCGGAACCAGGCCGGCGTCGCCGCCGACCGCGACGAGGTGGATGCCCCCGCCGGGTCGGGCGACGACGCCACCGTGAACGAACCCCGGGCGGGAGGCGACGCACCGGCGACCGACCCCGTCTGCGGGATGGATGTCGTTCCGGGGCAGGCGGCGGCGACCGTCGAGCACGACGGCGCGACCTACTACTTCTGCTGTGAGGGCTGTGCCGACACGTTCGCGGCGGAGCCGGCGGCGTACCTCGCCGACGGGGAGGCAACGCCATGACCGACGACGGGCCCTTCGCCGCGCTTTCGGAGGCGCGGCTCCGCGAGGGGTTCGAACGGGCCGACTACGTGGCCGACGACCGCACGGTAACGACGGT
>CAYZJQ010000030.1:8710-15387 GCA_964478805.1 uncultured Halobacteriales archaeon
ACGGTCGACGGTGGCGCGCCGCCGGACGACTCCGTCTTCGCCGAGCCGTACCTGCTCGAGCGCCCACTCCTGCGCGCACTTCGGTTTGAGGGGGCAGTCCCGCCGGTGCTGCTCATCGACGAGATCGACCGCGCAGATGAGGCTTTCGAGGCGTTCTTGCTGGAACTGCTCTCGGACTTCCAGGTGTCGATCCCCGAGCTCGGTACGGTCTCGGCAACCCATCCGCCCGTCGTGGTTCTCACCTCGAACCGGACCCGCGGGCTCAGCGACGCGCTGAAGCGGCGCTGTCTCTACCTCCACGTCGACCCGCCGTCGTTCGAGGCCGAGTACGAGATCGTCCGCCGAAAGGTGCCCGAACTCGACGCCGCGGTCGCCGCCGAGGTGTGTGCGGTCGTCGAGCGGCTCCGCGAGGAGGCGTTCCTGAAGCGGCCGGGCGTCGCCGAGACGCTCGACTGGGCCCGTGCCGTCGCCGCGCTCCGGACCGACGACGCCGCCGCACTGACGACCGACGAAATCGAGCGGACGGTCGGCTGCCTGCTCAAGGAAGCCGAGGACGTCGATCGGGTCGACACCGCACTGCTCGAACAGCTCCGCGAGGCCGCTGCTGCGGCCGACGAGCGCATCGAGGCGTGACGATGCCCGACGACCCCACCCACGGCCGCTTCGACGTGTCCACCGCCGAGCGGCGGTCCGGCCTCGGGACGCTCGAGTCGGAGGTCCCCGATTTCCGGGCGGCGCGGCGCCACGTCATCGTTGAACTGCTGCGCCTGATCGCACGGCTGCGCGACTCCGGTGTGGGAGTACCAGCGGACGGGGCGCTCGCGGCTGCGCGCGCGCTCGCTCACGTCGGGCTCGGCGACGAGGCGGCGGTCGACGCCGCGCTCCGGGCGACGCTCGTCGCCACGGCCGACGACCTCGCGGCGTTCGACGAGGCCTTCCCGACGTTCTGGCACCGACTCCGGACGGGCCTCGACGCCGTTGGGACCGACCACGACGGCCCGGCCGCCGACGACGGAGCCGGTAACGGCGAGCGAGACGACACCACCGCCGACGTGGACGAGGCTGGACTGCTCGCGGACGCCGAGTCCCCCTCGCTCGACGGCGAGGCAGGCGGCGACCTGGAGGTCCGTCTCCCGACCGAGCGACGCCGTGCGACGGGTGACCGCGCCGTAGCGGCGGGGACGAACGATGCCCGCCGCTACAGCGCGACCGGTGGGAGCGAGCGGGTCGACATCGAGCCGGCGCGGTTGACCGACCGCGAGACGGCGGCCGTCGACCGGTTCGTCGACGCCGTGGCCACCCGGCCGGGGCGCCGACGTGTGCCGGCATCGGGCGACCGGTTCGACGCGCGGCGGGCGCTGCGTGCCAGCGTCGCCACTGGCGGCGCGCCGGTCGACCTCCCGACGGTCGCCCCGGCGCAAACGGAGCTGCGGTGTTGTCTGCTCGTCGACGTGAGCGGCTCCGTCCTCGACACGGTCGAGCGTGACGTCCTCCTCGCCGTCGCGGCCCGACTGGTCGGGCGGGCGCGGGACGCGCGGGTCTTCCTGTTCGATACCGACCTCGTCGACGCCACGCCGCAGTTCGCCGGCCCCGGCGGCGACCCCGCCGCCGCGCTCCACGACGCGGAGATCGAGTGGGGCGGTGGCACCCGGATCGGCGCAGCGCTCGCGACGCTGCGGCGCGACCACCCAACGGCCGTAGACCGGCGTACCGTCGTCCTCGTCGTGAGCGACGGGCTCGACGTGGGCGAGCAGGAGGTGCTCGCCGAGGGGGTGACCTGGCTCGCCGACCGCGCCGCGTCGGTCGTCTGGCTCAACCCGCTCGCCGTCTCGCCGGCGTTCGAGCCGACGGCGCGCGGGATGGCGACCGCGCGGCCGTACCTGGACGCGCTGTTCGGCTTTGCCGGCCCCGCCGACCTCGCGGCGGCCGCGCGCCAGCTCGAACGGCGCGGGCTCGATGGCCGTGTCGGCTACGAACACGATCCTCGCCGGTTCGAGGAGGGTGGTGTGCCGTGACCGACCCGCTCGCGGCCGTCACCGCCCGTCTGAAGAGCGCCGCCGACCGAGCAACGCTCGACCGCGTCACGGTCGGCGACGCCGCGGTGGTCGTCGAGCTCGTGAAGCCCGACGCTTCGTCGGCGGGCCTCGCGCACCGACCGCCGGGATCGGTCTCCAACGCCCTGCCTGAACCCGCGACTCTCCTCTCGTGGGCGACCAGCGCCCCCGACGGCAGCACCGAACGGGCACTCGGCGTCGCGACGTGTAACGCCCTGTCGGCGCCTCGCATCTCATGGCGGCCGGGCGACCCGATGGCGCTGGCCGCCGCCGACGTGGACACGGTCGTCACTGTCGGCCTGTTCCGCCCCGCGTTCCGCAAGTTCGCGGACGTGACCGTCCGGGTGATCGAGCGCGACCCCATCGGCGACGTGTCGTCACCGGCGCACGTCACCGTCGAGTCGTTCATCCCCGCCGAGACGACGACCGCGATGGCCGGCGCCGAGGTGGTGTTCGTCACGGGGTCGGCGTTCGTCTACGGCGGCGCGGCCGACTACCTCGCGGCGGCGCCGACAGACGCGACGGTCGTCGTTGTGGGCGCGACGGCCTCGTTCCTGCCGGCGCCGCTGTTCGCGGCGGGGGTCGACGTCGTCGCCGGCGCGGCCGTGTCCGACCCCGCGCCGGTTCGCGCCGCGGTCCGGAGCGGTGCCTGTGGCACTGACCTGCACGACGCCGGCGTCCGGAAGGTATACGTCGCGGCGTCGGGAGCGCCCGCCCGGCTCACACTCGATACGGAACTCAGATCATGACAGAAGACACCTGGAGCGTCCCGGAGACGGAAGTCGTACAGCACGTCCGCGACCGACTTGACGACGGAGCGGACGCCGTTCTCGCGACCATCGTCGACGTGGAGGGGAACGCCTACCGGCGCCCGGGCGCGAAGATGCTCCTCGATGGCGAGTCCGGTGTCGGCCACATCACTGCCGGCTGTCTCGAGGACGAACTCCGTCGGGTCGCCGACGCAGTCCGTGAGACCGGCGAGCCCGAACTCGTCACCTACGACCTCATGGAGGACGACGAGGCAGACGTCTGGGGGCTCGGCGTCGGTTGTAACGGCGTCATCCGGGTGCTGGTCGAACCCTTGACGGAGACGTACCGGCCCGCGGTCGAGGCGTTCGCCGACGGGCGTGCCGTGGCCATTCTCACCGTTCTCGAGGGAGCCGGGCCGCTCGCGCGCGGCGACCGGGCGTACTATCGTCCCGACGACGGGACGCTCGAAACGCCCACCGGCGAGTCGGCGACCGACTGGCCGGCCGAACTCACGGCACCGGCCGGCGACCTCGCACGCCGCGGTCGCGCCGATACCCTTGCGGTCCGCATCGACGGCGCCGCGGGCTCGGTGTTCGTCGACGGGCTCGCGGCCCCGACCGACCTCGTCGTCTTCGGGACGGGCCACGACGTCGGCCCGGTGACGGAGCTGGCGGCGAAAAACGACTTCCGCGTCACCGTCGTTGGCTTTCGGGGTGGCGTCGATCTCGCGGCGCGGTTCCCGGCTGCCGACCGGACAGTCACCACCTCCCCCGGCCGCGTCGACCTGGAACTCACGCTTGACGACCGCACCCATGCGGTCGTGATGACGCACAACTTCGTGGACGACCGGCTCACCGTCGAGGCGTTGATCGACGCGGACGTCCCCTACATCGGTCTGATGGGCCCCCGGGAGCGGTTCGAGGAGATGCTGTCGACCTTCGCCGACGAGGGACGCCGGTTCACGGAGGCGGAGCTCGCTCCGGTGTACACGCCCGTTGGCCTCGACCTCGGCAGCGGCTCGCCGTACGGGATCGCCCACAGCATCGTCGCCGAGGTGCTCGCCGTCACCAACGACCGACCACCACGCCATCTCAAAACCCGTGAAGGGCCTATCCACGACCGCGTGGACGTGGACGTCGACGTGGACGCCCCTTCGCAGTAGGCGCTCGGTCGCCGCGGAACACCGGAGTTTTGCGCGTACGCGTTCTTGCCCACGTATGGAGCAGACGACGACCGGGAGCTACCGGGTACTCCCCGGGCGTGACGCCGATGAGTGGCTCCTGCTCGACGCGGAGAGTGGCGACCCCACCTACGTCCCGCGTGTCGCCGGTCAGCCCGACCCGGTTGATCGGTCGGCCGACGAGCCGTCCGCGCTCGCGTCTGGCAACCGCGTTGACGCCACGCTCCAGTGGGTCGACGAGGATCCGCGTCTCGCCGAGTGGACGGTCGTCGACACCACTCGCTTCCACTTTGTTCGTACGACCGAGCCGATGTTCGAAGCCGCACGTCGCTGCTGGGAAACGGCGACCGAGCAGGGGAGCGGCATGAACTCGCGAGTCACCTACGGGACGGACGGCGAGCCGAACGGCGTCGTCTATACGTTCGCGAAACAGCCCGGCCAGCGCGATCTCTTTGAGGAGTTCCGCGATGGTGTGAAGCCGTTAGAGCCAC
The DNA here is from genome assembly GCA_964478805.1 of uncultured Halobacteriales archaeon. GTDB lineage: Archaea > Halobacteriota > Halobacteria > Halobacteriales > Haloarculaceae > Halosegnis. Next base: position 13,186 of record CAYZJQ010000030.1, read on the forward strand.
TGCTCGTTCGCGCCGCGGGCGGCCGCGAGGCGTTTGAGGCCGACGGAGCGGCCTCGAACGAGGGTGCGGACCCGCCGTTCACCGTGTTCGTCATTGACGCCTCCGAGGAGCCGTTCGTCGCCGTCTACATTGTCCTTGACCCGGACGGCTTTCTCGCAGAGACGGTCGCCGATACCTACCTCGATGGCGGCAGCGGCGGCGGGCTCGCCGACCGGCTCTGAGAGTCCGTTGCGTTTCTACCACTCGAGTTTGCGCGCCCGGAGGAAGAGGCCGACCACGCCACCCACAACGAGCCCGAACGCCGCGCCCGCGACGGGATCGAACACGACGGCTGTCGCGACGCCAATCGTAAGTATTCCGACGATGGTGAGCGCGTCGAGCCGGCCGACTTCACGCACAGATGTCACGTCTCGGAGACGGTCTCGGCGCGACTTAGCCCGCCCGGTGTGTTGGCGAGATCGAAACTCTGCGGTGTGTACTATTAGAGGGCGCCACTGAGGCCCCCGCTGCGACGGCCTGTCAGCCGGTACGCCGACCCACCGTGTGCACACGTCAGCCGCCGACCGACCCCGTCTGAGTCCCCGCCAACCCAAGCCGACACAGCAACGGCTTTGCTCCGACGGGCCGTCCGCACGGCCATGTCACTGGTCGTCCCGTACGACGGTTCGCCCCTGTCGAAAGCCGCTCTCGTGCGCGCAGCACAGTTCGAGCGTGTGTTCGAGTCGGGGCTCTTCGTGGTGAGTGTGATCCCGACGAACAACACTCAGTACGCCAGGGCCCGCGGATGGATCGACGCCAGGGCGCCGTTCGACAGCGATGCCATCGTGTCGCATCTCGAGTCCGGGATCGCCGAACTGGCCCCCGACGCCGAGTTCCACCCCCTGTTCGTCGGGAAACACTCGCCGCGTGGAACGATCGCAAACCGCATCCGGAAGTTCGCCGGCGACCACGACGCGACTATGGTGTTCATCGGCAGCGAGAGCGCAGGTCGGGTGGTGAGCGCGCTGACCGTCGGTCAGTCCGTCGCCGGCGGCGGGGCCTACGACACCGTCATCATCTCCAACGAGCGGTTACCAGCGATCGACGTCCTCGAGGAACGGCTTTCAGCGGACGACGTCCTTCCCTGAGGTTGTCCCGGTGTGGACACCCGGCCGGTCTCGACGTTGACGACCGCGTCCCCCCGGGCCCGCCACGCCCAGTCTTCGCGGTTACCAGCCTCCTGTTCGACACCCTCACTGCAGGTTGGCCTCGTTGCTGGTCCCGCGAGGCTTATACGCCCGGCGCGGGCCGACCCGGTATGCACGACGTCTGGGAGACGCGGGTGCGGTACGCGGAGGTTGACGGCCAGGAGGTCGTCTTCTACGGCAACTACTTTACCTACCAGGACGAAACGTTCATGGCGTTTCTGCGGGCGATCGAACACGACTGGCTCGATCTCGACGGCTGGGAAATGCATGTCGTCCATGCTGATCTTGACTACCGCGGGCAGGCGCGATTCGGCGACGAACTCGTCTGCGGTATGCGCGCGACCGCCATCGGCACTGCCTCGATCACCTTCGAGTGGCGCTGCCGGACGCGCGACGGCCGGCTCTGTGCAGAGGGCGAGGTTGTCCATGTCGCGGTGGACGACAACGGCGAGAAAATCCGTATTCCCGACGACTTCCGCGAGGCAGTTGTCGCCTATCAAGAGGAGCCGCCAGAACTGCGCGGATGAGCGGCGCCGCGGCGTCCTCCTCGTCGCGCCGCCGGCGCCCACGGGCCGTAGTCGCTAAGTCCACGCACCCGAAAGGACGGATGTGACGCTGTCGCCCGAGGAACTCGGCGAGGTACTGGAGACCCACCTGATGGGGGAGGGGTTGTACGTGACGAACTGCGAGCGCCACGACGGCGCGGTCCACATCGGCTACGAGTCGCCCGGGATCGACGAGGGCGTCCCCCGCACCCAGGTCGGGACGATGCTGCGGTTCCTGCTCGACCTCGCGGGCATCGAGACGGAGGGCCGCGATCTCTCCGGCATCCCCGAGGTGGGCGAGTGGGGGCCGGAGGACGTCGAGGTGTGGGCGTTCGACGATGCCGATCCTGACGCCCGGACGACGAAGGGCCACTACGAGGTGCGTGAGGGGTGGTTCCACGCACTCGAGCAGGACTACCTCTCCGAGACGGACTTCTCGACGCTCGTGTTGTCGACGCTGGAGTGACCCT
>CAYZJQ010000030.1:15487-22629 GCA_964478805.1 uncultured Halobacteriales archaeon
GTGGCGTCCAGCCCGTCGTGAACGCGACCGAATAGTACACCGTCACGTTCCTGGGCACTGTCTTGAACGTCCCCGTCGCCGACGCTGGCGTCGGACCGCCGCAGAGGCCGGCACAGCCGGCGGTCACGAGCAGGCAGGTGACGAGGAGCGTCCGGGTCGGAGCGGTGCGACCGAGCGTGCGCGGACGGAGAACACCCGGCCCGTAGCCCCGTCACCTCCCGTCGACGACGGCTGGCTCAGCGAGGTCGCCGCCGTCGACAAGCACGCGATGACGGGTGTGGCGGGCGTGCGTCTCGGCCCACCGGCGGACTGCCCGCTCTTCGAGCCGGCGAACGGTTTCGGGGCACCGCTGGCAGTCGCCGATCCATGGGGTCACGTCATCCGGGAAGTGGCCCGTGTGGTCGAAGTGGTCGAGTGCGAACGCCTCGAGCGCCTGGTTCCCAACGCCCAGTTCGTCGAGTTCGTAGTCGAGCGCCCACTCCTCGTCACAGCGGCTGCAGGCGACGACTGGCACGTCGTCGATGTCATCGGGGTTGTGAGGTACGGGCGGATCGCGGTCATCGGTCATATCCGTACCGTGCGGGCGAGGGGCAAAAGTCCTCGACCTCCGGCTCAGCAGACAGGCTTCGGATCGATACCGAGCGCCTCGAGGTCGGCGGCGTACGCCTCGTAGGCGACCTTGACCGCCGCGACCGCGGCGTCGCGGGCTTGTTCGTACTCGGCATCGGTCTCACAGACCGCATCGAGCAGGTCGGCCCCACGCCCGACGGTTGCATCGGTGTCGCGCCGGAGGTCGCGGAAGAGATCGGCTGTCTTGGTGTCTCCCTCGTTGACAAAGAAGTTGATGACCTGCAACAGCGACCGCGAGGCGACGAGTGGCCGCCCTATGAGTCCCGCACCGACGCGTCCGGGCGTTCCCGTCAGGTCGCGAAGGTGGTCGTGGAGGGGATCCGGAGCCACACCGTTTGGGGCCCCATCGTCGGCTAGCGTGACCACCCGCTCGCGGTGGTCGGCTTCCGTCGCGGCGATATCGCGGAAGGCGTCGGCCGCGGTCGCGTGGCCTTCGTCGTCGGCCCAGGCGGCGAACGTCTCGTGGGCGTGCGTCTCGGCGGCCGCGACCTCGGCCAGCACCTGCTCACGGTCGAGCTGTGCCGACGTACTCGCCACAAGCGACTTCTCCGAGCCGAGCCGGTCGAGTTCCGTCGCACACTCGTCGCGGACCGCTTCGAGTACGGCTGTGCCGTCCATACCATCGCTTGAACGACCGCGCGTATAATTCCGTCTGCTGCCCCGCGGGGCTGATACCGCTGGCGCCCCGACAGTCAGTATGGACCCCCACGGCGACCATCCTGTCGACGGGGTGGCGACGCCCGACCCTGAGGACGACCCGGCGACCGCTGTCGGTCGGCAGCTCGACGCGCTCGCAACGAACGACGAACCGTTCTCCGACGCCGGCGTTCTGACGGCGTACAACTTCGCATCGCCGGCCAACCGACGTGCCACCGGCCCACGCGAGCGGTTCATCAGGATGGTCCATGGCCCGCGGTACGCGCCGATGATCGACCACATCGAGGCGGTCAGAGGGCCAGTCGAGACGATCCCTGCCGGCGTCGAACAGCGGGTGACGGTTACCGGCCCCGACGGTCGCACCGTCACCTACGCGTTCGGGCTCTCCGAGGCGCCGACCGGCCCGTTCGCCGGCTGTTGGCTGACCGACCGCGTCCTCGTCGAGTGACGACCATTCAGGCCACACCGTTATGCCCGCGAGGGCCCGTCCGTCCACATGGACGATTCACTCTCTGCGGACGCGCTCGCTACCCGTCTCGACCGTGACGAGGCGGTGACGCTGCTCGATACCCGCAACCGCTCGGAGATCGACGAGTGGCGAATCGACGCGCCGTCGCTCACCCGCGTTGAGGTGCCGTATATGAAGTTCCTAGCCGCTCGGGCGAGCGGTGCCCCCGCAGACCTCCTGCCCGCTGATATTCCCGAGCCGGTGGTCGCCGTCTGTGCGCGCGGTGAGGCCAGCGACGAGGTGGCTGCAATGCTTCGCGAGGCGGGCGTCGACGCGGTCAATCTCGCTGGCGGCATGGAGGGGTGGGCACGCGTCTACCGCGCGACCGACCGCTCGATCGAGGGCGCTCTCCTTCGGCAGTATCGCCGGCCCTCCTCGGGCTGTCTCGCCTATCTGCTGGTCGCGGACGGCGAGGCGCTGGTCGTCGACCCGCTGCGTACATTCGCCGACCGCTACGTCACTGACGCTCGCGATCTTGGGGCTGATGTGATCGCCGCCGTCGACACGCACGTCCACGCCGACCACGTCAGCGGCCTTCGATCGGTCGCAGCCGCGGGCGCGACCCCGTACATGTCGCCGCGGGCCATCGACCGTGGAGTGGCGTTCGACGTGGAACCACTCGCTCCGGGCGAGCCACTGACCATCGGCGACGTAACGGTCGACGTGCTCGCCTCACCAGGGCACACGACCGGGGGGGTCTCGCTCGCCGTCGCTGGCCACCTCCTGTGTGGGGACACGTTGTTCGTCGACGGGGTGGCGCGGCCGGATCTCGAAACGGACGACGACGCCGCAGCGTTCGCGCGCGACCTCCACCGAACGCTAACGGAGCGGTTCGCCGACCTGCCCGACGCCACCATCATCGCACCGGGCCACTACCGCGACGGTGCGCCACGGGCCCCAGACGGGAGCTACACCGCCCGGCTAGGTGCCCTCCGCGAGCGGCTGTGGCCGTTCGACGCCGACGCGGAGGCGTTCGTTGAGCGCGTTCTCAAGGGGCTCGGCCCACGTCCGGCCAACGACGAGCGCATCATCGCCGTCAACTTGGGGCGCGAGGCGGCCGACGACGACGAGGCGTTCGATCTCGAGCTCGGCCCGAACAACTGTGCCGTCGCCGCCGACTGAAGGGCATGCTCGACACCGACGCGGTTCGTGCTCACTTGCTCGGTGAGCGCCGCGACTGGGTCGAGACTGTCCTCGACTGTGCGACGGCGGTCGCGGCGGGATGGGACGGCGAGGCGACGACGGCCCGCGCCCGCGTCGTCGCGCCGTTTCGGACGACGCTTGAGGAGGCTGGCGCGCTCGGCACGACGCCGGCGGTGCTCCGCGAGTGTGTCGCCGCAGCCGGCGGTGAGCTGTCGGCGACGCCGGTCGCCGCGCCCCCGTACGTCGTCGTCACCGGCGAGGGACTGCTCCTGCGCGCGACGCTCGACGTCCGGTTGCTCGTGACCGTCCGGGCGTTCCGGCTGCGGTCAGGGTCACCCGGGACGCCGCCGCAGTACGAACGCGCCGGGGAGACGCCCGAGGCGGCGGTGGCCGTGGAGACGCGAGGCTGACCGGACTGAACCACGGACCGAGCGTCGCCCACGAGCCGCATTCACCCACGAACGACCGCACTGGGCCACGGGCGATTAAGAGGCCGGGGGGCGACCGCGGTGCATGGACACTGAGGTCTTTGACGCCGACAGCCCGGTGATCGGGATGGTCCACCTCCCGCCACTACCAGGGGCGCCACGCTATAATCACGAAGGCGGGCGTGAGGCGATTCACGCGGCGGCCGAACGCGACGCCGAACGGCTCGCCGAGGGGGGCGTCGACGCCGTCATGGTCGAGAACTTCGGCGATGCGCCCTTCCACCCCGATGATGTGCCGAAACATACCGTCGCAGAGTTGACGACGCTGGCCCGGACGGTCCGGGCGGCGAGCGGCCTCCCTGTCGGGGTGAATGTGCTCCGCAACGACGGGCCGGCGGCCGTCGCCGCCGCTGCTGCAGCGCGTGCCGACTTCGTCCGCGTGAATGTTCACGTCGGGGCTCGCGTCGCCGATCAGGGGATCCTCGAGGGGCGAGCGCACCAGACGATGCGCCTGCGCGAGCGGATCGGCGCGGATGTGCGGCTGCTCGCCGACGTAGGCGTGAAACACTCCGCGCCGTTAGCCGAGGCCGAGTACGAGGCCGAATCCCTCGCGGAGTCAGCAGAGCGCGGACTCGCTGACGGCGTCGTCGTCTCGGGCAACCGGACGGGTCGGGCGACCCCGCTGGAGCGCGTCGAGGCAGCCGTCGCACGCCGCGACGATCTCGGTCTTGCAACGCCCGTCCTCGTTGGAAGCGGCGTCACCGCGGACACAGTCGGCGATCTGCTCCGTGTCGCCGATGGCGCCATTGTCGGCACGGCCCTGAAAGAGGGTGGTGAGACGACCAACCCCGTCTCGGTGGGGCGGGTCGAGGAACTGGTTGCAGCGGCCGATCGCGTGCGGTAGTCAGGACACGTCCGCGAGCAGCTGCTCTGCCTCCGCGCGTGTCGGCAGCCCCCCGCGAGCCCCGTCGCCCGTACAGTTCAGAGCCGCAACAGCGGCCGCGAACCGGCCCGCCTTCCTCGGCGACCTCCCTTGGAGAAGCCACGCGTCGGCAAGCGCGGCGTGAAAGGCGTCGCCGGCACCGGTCGGGTCCACGACATCAACGTCAATTGCTTCGATCTCGACGGTTCCGTCGGGCGTTACGAGCGTTGCGCCCGCAGCACCGCGGGTGAGCGCGGCCCGGTCGACGCCGCGCGCCCGGAGGAAGCTGACAGGGTCGCCGGCGCTATGATGCTCGAGATAGGCCGCGAGCGCTACTTCACCGACGATCAAGAGATCGCAGGCCGCGACGGCTCGGTCGATCGTCGCCGGCGTCATCCCCCGCCCTTTGAGTTCATCGAGCGGACCGGAGAGGTCAAAACTGAACGCATCGAACGCGTCAGCCGCTGCCAGCTTGACGAGCGGCGCGGCGGCCCGCTCCGGGACGTATGCGGTTGCGGCGACCAGATCAGCACCCCGGAGGTAAGGCCGGTCGTCATCGCGGAGTTCCAGTGCTGCACACGAGTCACCGCCGGTGACGACCATCCGTTCGCCGTCGGCACGGAACACGAGCGAGTAGGTCGAGGGCTCGGGGCCACGCTGGACGCGCCGAGCGTCGATATCGCGGTCGGTGAGATCGCGTTCGACGACCGTACCGTGTTCGTCATCGCCGACCCGCGTGAGGATGCCAGCGTCGCGGCCGAGACACGCGGCGGCACTGGCGACGTTCGCAGCGACGCCACCGACTCCCTCCCAGGCGTCACGGACGTACGCGCCGCCGTCGGGTTCAGGCAGGTTCGAGAGCGTGTAGTAGCGGTCGACCATCGCGCCACCGACTGTGACCACCTCGGGGGTGGCCGTGACCGGGTTGTCCGCGTCAGCCATCGAACAGCCGGAGCTTCCCGCGGTCGTAGAGGTCAAGCTCGCTGATCATCGACGGTGACTGTCGGGCGGCGAACACCACCGCGTCGGCGACCTCCTCGGGCTCGATAGCCTCGCCGGGGGCGAACTGCTCTTCGAACGGCGCCGAAGAGAACTCCCCTTCGCCGTCAACGGCGAACTCTGTCCGGACGGCGGCGGGGTTGATCGTCGTCACCGCGAAGTCGTCGCCGACCTGCGCGGAGACCGACTTCGCGAAGCCGCGCGTCCACCACTTCGTCGCCGCATACACCGGATTGAACGGCCGCGGGTACTCGCCGGCGAAGCTTCCGATGAACACGAGTGTCCCCTCCCGGGCACGGAGGTGTGGCATCGCCGCCCGGGTCGCATAGAACATCCCGTCGCAGTTGACGGCCATCATACTCCGGTACTGGTCGGTGGCCATCGATTCGATATCGCTGCCGGCCGCGACGCCGGCGTTGTTTACGAGGACGTCCAGCCCGCCGAACCGGTCGACCGTCGTCTCAATCAGCGCGTTGACCGCCGCCTCATCGGTCACATCGGTCGGAACCACGACCACGGTCACGTCGTGTGCTGATTCGAGATCTGCGGCGAGCGACTCGAGGCGGTTCTCGCGGCGGGCGGCAACGACCACGTCCGCACCGACCCGTGCGAACGCCTCCGCGGTGGCCGCTCCGATCCCCGAACTCGCTCCCGTTACGACCGCTGTCTTGCCGTCGAGCGACTGATGCATAGCGGCATCTCAGAGCCCGGTCACGTCGCTTTTTCGCCCGCTAGCTCAGTCGGCGACCGTCGGCGTACCGGCGGGGGCGTCCAGCCGGCGCTCTAGCCGCTCGATCCGCCGCTCTAATCGTGCGAGTCTCGAGTCCGTCTCGCGCTCGTAGGGTGACTGCTCCACGCGGAGCACGTTCCGCTTTACCCGGAGCCGCGACAGCTCACGAGCTATATCGTCAACGCTGTCGAGTGTCACCAGCCTGTCGACAGTTCGGCGGAGTTCCGCACGCGTGGCAGGTTTCGTCAGGTAGTCGTCGAACCCCAGTGCGACGACATCGCGGTCCGGTTCGACGGCGGTGACCATCGCGACCGGACAATTAATACCGCGGTCGCGAAGGAGTACGAGCACGAGATCGCCGCTCAGATCAGGCATCCGGCGGTCGAGCAGAACGACGTCGACGCGGTCGAGTTCCGCGATAGCCTCGAGCGCCGCCTCGCCGCCATCGGCCGTCGTGACCCGGTAGTCGTCACCGAGCCACTCCGCGTACAACCCCGCGACCTGCGGGTCGTCGTCGACGACAAGCACTCGCTGAGGCGAGGCGGGGGACATCTAGTCTCATCAACGTCACCCCCAAACATGAATTCGGTTGAGAGTTTTCAGCCGGCGAGAATCGACCGCCACACGGTGAATCGACGCCGGTATCGGTTTTTTACGCGGCTGTCGACGGTGCAGCGCCGGCGTGGGTCGCGGTCACAGCTCGTCGATGTCGGCGAGCACTGTCGATGCATGGTCATCCGGCTCAACACCCTCGTATGCGTGGACGACCGTGCCGTCCTTGACGAGGTACGTGTTGCGGAACACGCCCTCGACGACATTCCCGAACAGATGCTTCTCGCCGTAGGAGTCGTACGCACGGGCCACGTCGCCGTCCGTGTCCGAGAGCAGCTCGATCGGCAGGTCGTACTTCTCGGCAAACGTCGCCAGCGCGGGGACGGTGTCGTCACTGATGCCGAACACGCCGACGTCGCGCGCAGCGAATTCCTCGTACAGGTCGCGAAAGCCGCACGCCTCGGTCGTACAGCCGGGCGTGTCGGCGCGGGGATAAAAGTAGACGACTGCGACACCCGTCTCGGGGAGCGAGACGGACTCGCCGTCTTGATTGGGGAGGTCGAAGCGGGGGGC
>CAYZJQ010000031.1:0-22133 GCA_964478805.1 uncultured Halobacteriales archaeon
CTCCCTCGGGGGCGGCGACGTCAGCGACCTCGGCGACCGCTGAGATCTGTGGCATCCCGGCGCCGGAGACGACCCGTGTTGTACAGATCGAGCCGGGCCCAATCCCCACCTTCAGCCCGTCGGCGAAGTCGACAGCTGCCGCCGCCGCCTCGCGCGTCCCGATGTTGCCGACCACCACGTCGGCGGCGACTTCCGCCTTGATGTCGCGGGCGGAGTCGAGTACGTTGAGGTTGTGGGCGTGTACACAGTCGATAAAAACGATATCGGCGCCGGCCGCGTCGGCAGCCTGTGCACGGTCCATCTCAAAGGGGCCGACGGCAACGCCGACAAGCAGTCGCCCCTCATCATCGCGGGCGGCGGCATCGTACTCGCGCCGCGAGAGGATGCCCCGCATCGTCACCAGCCCGGTCAGCTGCTCTTCATCATCGACAACAGGAACGCGCTCGACTTTGTGGTCGTACATCAGCTCCAGCGCCTCGCGTGCCTCAATTCCCTCCGGCGCGGTGATGACGTCGTCGGTCATTGCTTCCCGCACCAGGTCGTCTTCCGCGATGCCAATGTACGGTCGGATGTCGGTCCCCGAGATGATTCCAAGCACTCGGTTGTCGGCGTCCACGACGGGGGCCCCGGACACACCCTCGCGGCCCATCACCCGGTCGACCTCCTCAACGGTCATCTCCGGGGCCGCCGTGACGACGTCGCGGATGACCAGTTCGTCGGCGCGTTTCACCCGTTCGACGTGTGCTGCGGTCTCCGCGACATCCATGTTGCGGTGGATGACGCCCAATCCCCCCTGGCGCGCCATCTCGATCGCAAGCTCCGCCTCTGTAACCGTGTCCATCGCCGCGGAGAGAACCGGGACGTTCAGTTCCACGGTGCGTGAAACACGGGTTGCCGTGTCGGCCTCATCGGGTTCGACGCGCGACTCCTTGGGGCGCAATAAAACGTCGTCGAACGTCAGCGACTCCGGCACCTGGAGTTTTGCCGAGAACGGTGTGTCGTCCGCCATATAAACCGTGTGCGAGCCCGGTGCAAAAACGTTGCGAGACGCCGGGAGCCACACGGCTCTCCTGGCGCCCGGCCACCACCTAAATAACCGCGTCGATCGGCACCGACAGCCCAGCGTAGGCGCCCAGTAGACGTGTTCGTCTGTTCACTGACGTGCGAAACTGGGTGACGGTGTCCAGAGTTGTTGTTCGGCTTCACACGGCTCGAGCCTCTTGTGCCCGTATCTCACACAACGCTTATACGAAATACTGCGTATGTGCAGACATGGACGTCGCAAGTTCCATTGCTACGCGCGCTGCCGGTCAGCCGACCCTCTCCTCCGGCAACCCGTTCAAAACAGCGATGGGGAACTTTGCGACACGGTTCGCGTTCACGTTCGATTGGCTCGACCACGAGCCGAGCCACGTGTTGCACGCGGACCACCCACCGGCGACGGGGTATCGCCATCGCCCCTAGATGAGCGTCTCGCAACATCCGGTCGCCGTCCGGCTTGAGGAACGGGTGGGCGAGGGAACGCGCCTGCTCGCGACCGTCATGGCATTGCCGCTGATCGACGGAATCTTCCCCGCGCTCATCCTGGCCGGGGCCCTTGGCACGGCCCTCGGCATCCTTGAGGTCGGCCTGCTCGTCTTCGGCGGGTCAGCCACGCTGGCGGTCGTGTTGGCGGAGATGGAGGGGACGCGCCGGGAGCTCGTCGGGTCCGTGCTGACTGTTGGCATCCCGATCCTGCTGTTAGCCGCACTCGAGGCGGCGGTCGCCCCGACTATCGGCTCGGCACTCGATATGGCGACGTTCCAGCGGTTCGCGGCGCTGGTCATCCTTGCGATCGCGGCGAAAACGGCTTCTGCGACCGTCGGCGAGTACCTCCCCTCGCCAGGCGTCATCGTCGGGCTCGGACTCGTCGCATCGCTCCAGCCCGCCGGCTTCGAGTTCGCCCTGGTGGCCGATCCGGTTGATGTGCTCCGGGGCGTTGCCGCTGCCGGCGTGGGCGTTGGCTTTGCCCTCTCAGTCGCGGTATGCGCCCCCTGGCTACGCGGCAATGTGGACCTCGATCGCTTCCGGTTCGGCAGCGCCGTCGCCCTCGGAGTGCTCCCGCTGTCCATCCTGGGGCTTATTGAGGCGAACGTCCCGCTCGCGCTGGCCGTCCTCGCGGTGACGGCGCTACTCTCGCTTGACCCAAGCGGCGTCCCCGACCGGAGTGCGACCGACGAGCCGGCCGACAGCGCCTCGGCAGGAGCCGCCGCTGATGGGGGACCGACTGCGCCCGAGAGCGTGGCTGATGTTGAAGACGGCCCAGCCGCCACTGCGACGGAGGAGAGCTCCCCCGCCCGTGGAGCCGACCGCGGCGTCGACGGTGACCGCGCGCCGTGGCTGTAAGCGGGCCGAACGCTTAGGGATGCTGCGCCCTGTGAATGAGTATGCCTGAAAACCGCGTTGTCGAAGGGCGTATGGTCACGCCCAAGAAGCTCGCCGAACTCGTCGAAGGCGAGACCGTGATGGACGCCGAAGGCATCGAGGACACCGACCGGGCCTGTCCCGACTGTGGCGGCGACGTCATCAGCGTCGGCTATATGCCCTCGGTGACCGCCTTCGTCACCGGGTACAAGTGTCAAAACTGTGCATGGCGCGACCGAGAGGAGTAGGCGTCGTCACCGCCGCGGCAGCAGCTGCCCCCAGTACCGCTTTTCCATCAACTCGACCGTGAGCGGCTCCTCAACGGTCAGTTGACAGGAGAGCCGCGGATAGCCGTAGCGGGCCGCCAGCGCGTCGTGCCAGTGGGTAGCGGCGGGCGCGTCACCGGCGGTCGTCGAAACGCGCACCCCACACGTCGCACAGAGCCCCCGACCGCCGCAGTTAGCCACCTTCGCCGCGGGCGCGTACACCGCGAACCCGGCATCCAAGAGAGCCTTCCGAAGGTTTGTGCCGCGGGCGACAGTGAGTTCCTGTTCTTCCCCGTCCGTTTGGACCGTCACGGCCACCGTCTCGTCCACGGGTACCAGTAGTGGAGCGGCCAGGTTAACCCCTTGGATGGCCCTACCGTGGCGTTCTCGTCGCCGCGTGGCCCCCGTGAGCCCCACCGCGCGAGCCACCGCTGCTCGTCGGCCCCCTACGGCGAGACATCGCTCACAACCGGCCAGTTCGAGTTTTCCAAACTCCATCTGAGGGGTGATCCCGCCGAGAGTTCCGGCGTCTCAGCCGCTCGCCGCGATTCAAAATCGGCTGCGCGCCCGACGGAACCGGGGTGGAAATCGGAGTGTGGAACTGCCTCCAGCCTACGGCGTCGTGTGAGAATTCGGAGGGCAGAATTCGTGAGCAGCCCGGAATCGACTGTGTCAGGAGGGTGCATACACCGAGTGTTCCTGTCAACGACACCCCGCTGAGGGTCAACCACGAGTTCCCGCAGGCGATTTGGACGCTGACAGGTTCGGGCGGCGCGGGCCCAGTGCCGGCTGCTCGGCGCCGCCGCGCGAGTGGCCTTCCGCGAACGCGGTGCTTCCGTCCGATTCCTGATCGCCGGCTCAATCCCGGGCCCGGGGGGTCGCGGGACGCCACTGGTCCGCGCGTCGCGGTTCCAAATCGCGTTCACAGGCGAGTGCCTCCGGACTGAGACTGAGTATGGAAGATACAACGGAGTCGGTTGAATAACCGGTTGCAACGACCGCCGAGGAGTACGGCATCGCGGTGGCAGTCGAGGCAGAAGCATCCACAACGGCAGTGTGGGCTGTCTGTGGCGAGCGAGATGAAATAACGTCAGACGGTGCCGTGGAGGTGGACGCACGGACCCGCGACTTCACAATGATCAAAATAGACCGCCCGGTACTACCCTCAGACGTCACGGTCAGCGATCCGTGCGTCGCAGGGCGACGCGACCGAACTCGCTGACCGCGTGCAGCCGATGGCCCCCCTCGTTGAGTCGGCCAGCAACCCGGTTGCGCCGAGACTGCGCGTTCGATAGGTCGAGGTCCGAAGACACCTGCCCGTCGGCCTCGGCCAGCACGTCGAGGTCAAGATCGTCGGCCACACCCACCACTACCTCACCCATCTCGGATCGGATGGCGACATCCCGGCGTGCGCCCAGCAGTTCGACCTTCACGCGACCGATTTCGGTTCGCACATCGTCGAGCCCGGTTACGGATGCGGCCTCGATGTGGCCGGCAGTCGAGCGAAGCGAGAGGTAACCGTCGACTCGAGTGGCGACGATGGCCCCGGCGGCCGTCTCGACACGGGTGTCACCGCGGGTATCGGTCACGGTCACGTCGCCGAAGTCGGTGGTGATCTCGGTGATGGCTGGACCTCCGGCGCCAGCCGGGACTTCGACCGTGAGGTCCACCCGGGGGGTCCGGCCGGTCGTGATTCGCCCGGTGTCGGCGGTCGAGACGACGGTGAGAACCCCCTCAACCAGGGTGGCGTCGACCGCAAGCACGTCGAGACCACGCTGCCCGTTCCACGACCGCTTCGTCGCGATCACTTCAATGGCGTCGGTCGACCGACCGCCGATGGTCACGGACCCGACATCGCTGGCCACACGCAGTTCCGTGACGGCACCCGCCGCGAATGCCCATTCGCGGCGAGCGGTCGTCTCGTCCGTCCTGAGACCCCGGACGGTGCAGCCCGCAATGGCCGTGCTGGCCACAACTGCCCCCGCACCGAGGAACGCTCGTCGATCCATCCCGCCGTCTCGATTCGTCGTCGTGTTCATCGACTGGATAGAGGCTGGAAGACGACTTAACCGGTCCCAGAAGCCCGCTTCTGTACGGTAGCGAGTGTCTCGCTCGCGCCGCCACCCTACTGATGGCGGTCTGCTTGCCGCTGCTCAGATGCGGCTGCTCACCAACCGTGCCCGCGCAAGTGTACTGGTACTCACCCGACGGAGGTCCGCTCAACGCTGCTGATGCTTGCGTCCGCCTCCAGCGTCGCGACGACTCGCTCGCCGTCGTGTTCCAGCTGGATCGTTATCCTGGGCGGAGAGGTGGAGACGAGTTCCCCGGTCGGGAGTCCGACCGCCCCGAGTTCCCACGTCGGGCTCTGCCCGCTTTCGAACCCGTGGTCGTAAAGGAACCCCGCGACAGCCGGATGGTAGAGCATTGGAGCGCCGGCGGAGGTGGTCGCGGTGCTGCCACAGCGGTCGCACTCGAACTCCGCGTGGGCAGGCAATCCGCCCACCACCTCGTCCGCGTCGTCGACCACCAGTTGGCCGCCCATCCGCCCGGCACAGGTGTAGCAGAACCCGGCGATGACGCCGCCGATGACGTGGCGCATCCACCGGTCGAAGGCGAGCGGGAGCTCCTCGCAGTTGAACTGGTCGAGACTGCCTGGCGGGAATCGGAAGTCATTTTGGAAGCCCTCGCAGGCCGTGCAGTCGACGTGCGCGGTCTCCTCGGCGTACTCGGCGACGAGGTCACCTCCGCAGACTGGACAGCTCCCCTCAACAGGGATCGCCTCGACGGTCGCGTTAGCTGTGTAGACGCCGGCGTACATCGCGCCGATGACCTGCTGTCCGGCGTGGGTCAGCTCGTAGCCTTCGTCGGTCCGACGGACGAAGGTTCCGCGGAGCTTCCCGAGGTGGTAATTGAACCGGCCGCTGTCGTCCACCCCCGACCGGCGGTGTAGTTCGGCGAACGGAACGGGCGCTTCGGGCGTTTCACCCAGCGCCTGCAGGATTTGCAGGCGGTTCTCGTCGCCCAGCAGCCCGAAGACCGCCTCCGGCGACCGCCCCTCAACGCTGACGGCGCCACTCCCGATGTCGTACTCATCATTCATGTGTCACTAATCGGTGTCGGAGTATATCCTCGTGTCGGAGTATATCCTCGTGTCGGCGTGCAAGGAAGTCGCACGACGACCGGCTCTAGGCGGAGATCCGGTTCAGAGATCGGCGCGGGCGAACCGGCGGTAGCCCAGCGCCAGCGGGACGACCAGCCACGTCGCGAGGACTGCCATGCTGGCCCAGCCGGTCAGGTAGAACGGGACCGGGCCGGCGAGCTGTGCGCCCAGCGCCGCCGCGGTCGCGGAGCCATCCCCGAGGAACCAGCCCAGCGCGTTCGTGTACGCCGCGCTCGGCGTGACGACGTTCAGGAACGCCACCCAGCCCGGAACCGCAGCGCCACCGGCGGGCACCGAGAAGCCGTTGACGACGAACAGCGCCGCCAGCGGAACGATATCCGCGAGGACCTCGAGGACGACGAAGGCACCGATGCCGAAGGCCATCGCGCGGCCGCCGCTCCCCGTCGTGGCGGAGATGGCGACCATGATGCCGATGTACACCAGCGCGAGTCCGAGCGTCATCACGGTGAAGACGGCGTAGTCGACGGGAGCGAACGAGTCGAACAGGGCCAGCGCCACGACGAGTGTGATCGCCAGGCCGACCACGATGGCCGCACCGAGGACGGCCGTCCGACCGACGAGCTTGCCGAGGACCACGTCCGCGCGGCTGTGGGGGAAGCCTAAGAGGAGCTTGCCAGAGCCGCTAGCGCGCTCGCCGGCGATCGCGCCGGCACCAATGACGATGGCTGCGATGGAGACAAACAACGTCACGGCGCCGATGAGCAGCGTCAGGAAGCCCAGCGTACTCACCTCGCCGATATCCTGGCTCACCGCTGGGACCGTGCCGTACAGCACTGCGAAACCGACCGACATGAGGACGAACAGCCCCGTGACTGCCCAGAGCCCCCGCGAGAGACGGGCATCTCGGAAATCCTTCCGCGCAACGACGGCCCAGCTCATGCGCGGACCTCCGTGGCCTCGGCGGCTACTGGCGCGTCCGCCTCCGTCTCCGCGGACCCATCTGGCGCGTCTTCAGTGTAGGCGGCGAACAGCTCCTCCAGCGACACGTCTTCCGTGTCGAAGTCGACCAAGCGAGCCCCGGCGGCCTCGACGGCAGCGAGAACCGCCGTCTTCGTGGCTTCCTCACAGGCGACCGACAACCGCTCGTCGCCGTCGTCGCGGACGCTGGAGACACCCTCGACCGCCGCGATGGCCGCAACGACGTCGTCGCTCAACGGCTCGACGGTGAGGGTGAGCCGGGCTTCGCTGCCCAGCGCAGTACGCAGCGCGTCGATGGTGTCGACCGCGACGAGCCGGCCGTCGCGGAGGATGCCGACGCGGTCACAGACCGCCTCAACCTGCTCGAGGATGTGCGAGGAGAAAAAGACGGTCGCGCCACGGTCGCGCTCCTCGCGGATGATCTCGCGCATTCTACGCGCTCCGTTCGGGTCCAGCCCGGTCGTCGGCTCGTCGAGGACGAGGATGTCCGGCTCGCCGACCAGCGCCATCGCGAGGACGAGCCGCTGTTTCATTCCCTTCGAGAACCCACCGGCCGTCCGGTCGGCGGCGTCGGCAAGGCCAACCCGCTTGAGGACGGCGTCGATGTCGTCGTCCGCTTGCTTTGAGTCGACCGCGAACTCGAGGTGCTGGCGCGCAGTCAGCCGGTCGTAGAGGTGGTAGCCGTCTGGGAGCACCCCGACCCGCCGCCGGACCGCTAGCGAGTCGGCCTGGGCGTCGTGGCCGAGGACCGACGCCGAGCCCGCGGTCGGACGCACGAAGTCGAGCAGGATGTCGATGGTCGTCGATTTTCCGGCACCGTTGGGCCCGAGGAAGCCGAATATCTCGCCCTCCGCCACGGAGAGGCTCACGTCATCGAGTGCGGTCACGTCACCGTACCGCTTCGTTATATCGCTCAGTTCGATTGCATTCATCGCTCAAGGGATTGCTGCAGGGGGATATAGTGGCTCGCAGAAGGCGCGTTCTGTGTGCGATAGCATAGCGTTCTGGGCAGCAGCTGCGTTGGGCGGGGGCGCCTCACAGTTTGCGTTGCTTTGACCATCCCAGTTCCGTACAGAATTGCCCTTCTGTGAGCAATTATTTCTCCGGTCAGCATTCCTGAAGCCATGAATCTTAAAACCGAACCGATCTTTCTGGAATCGACCCCACGACCGACGCCTCCAGCAGGCTCCGAGCGGTCCTCTTCGCCCTCGGGATCACGTTGGCTGCCGCGCTGTACGTCCCGCTCGTAGTCGGCTCGACGGCCGAACTGTGGGCCCTCTTTGGCAACGACGGGTTCTTCGTCCCGTTCGCAGTCGGGGGCACACTGGCGACGCTCTCGCTTGGCGCGATGGCGTACTACTACGTTCGCTCCACCTCGCTGGCGGTTCCCGTTCGCGTGCCGACCCGGCGCGACCTCGCGTGGGTCGTCGTCGGTGTCGTCGTCCCGCTCGCGATCCAGGTCGCGCTGGTCCTCGTCGGATCCAGGTTCGGCGTCCAGCCGGTTGCCGGCGGCATCGACGCGGCCGCGGCGGCGAACCCGGTGCTGGTCTACTCGCTCGCGCTCGTCTCCGCTCTGGTCCTCATCGGGCCCGTCGAGGAGCTGCTGTACCGCGGTGTGGTCCAGGGCCGGCTTCGGCAGTCCTTCGGTCCCGCCGCGGCTATCGGCCTCACCTCGGTCGGCTTCGCGGCCGGCCACGTCGCGACGCTCGTGTGGGGCGGCGGCGACCCGGTCACCCTCGGCTTCGGCCTCTCGCTGGTCGCCATCACCTCGGGTTCGGTCGTCCTCTGTGTCATCTACGAGCGTACCGAGAGCCTCGTCCCGGCCATCCTGGCCCACAGCCTATTCAACGGCCTCCTCCTCGCGCAGGCGCTTGCCACCGTGCTGTGAGCCGGTGTTCTCAGTGGTACAGTGCGTCGGACGGAAGTCTCGTGCCGGTGGAATAGCACAGGTAAATCGAGCTTCTGTGTCAGAGGAGTGCTATTCGATAGCTATCGTTACAGAAGCCGATTTCTGGGAGCGGTTATCGCGATATCCGTCCCGTGGAAGTCATGGTATCGAGACGATTTGCGGTGGTCTCGGCGGTGCTGGTCCTCGCCCTCGTTGGGGCGGTGTTGGCCGGTGCCGGCATCGGGAACACGGGCTCGGTCGGGCCGTCCGGAGCCCCGATGCAGGGGACCACGCCTGCCTGGGGGATCCCGGACTCGCCGACCGATGCGACGGTGACGACGTTCGTGTCCGGCGCCGGGATCTGTGAACGCCCCCCCGCTGTCGACGTGACGATGCATACGAACGCCGCCGGCGCCGTCACGCTGGTCGTCAAAGGCGGTCTCGTGACCGACGATGTCGCCCGGTTCGCCCCTCCGGCCGCGCTGACCGAACCTGCGCCCAACAAGTACGTCCTCTGGACCTCGACGCGGGTGGACGCGGACCGCCAGCCGCGCCTGTGCCCAGAAGGTGGTCACATCCCGTACGAGGCGACCATCGAACTCCCTGCAGGGCCCGCGCCCATGGCCCTGACCGTCATGCACGACGGGGCCTCTGTAGTGACGTGGCGGAATCCGAGCCCATGACCGCCAAGCACTCGATCGACAGCGAATCGGTGACCGACGGCACCAATCACCGGTGCGTCTTCGCAGCCTCGACAGCCGCCGTGGGGCTCGCGCTCCTCGGGCTCGCCGCCTCGACGCTTACGGCGAACACGGCCGTGATGATGGGCGAGTCTCCGGTCACGTTCCTTCCGGGTGGCCGGTGGCTCGCGGCGCTGGGCCTTCCGGCACTGGTGGCGGCCCGGACGGCCACTGTGGGGCTGGCGTACGGGCTCGCCGCCCGTTTCGTCACGGGCTACCGCTCCCATACCGTCGCGGCGGCTGGGCTGACCTGGCTTCTCTGGGGCGGCTGGCAGTTCTGGGTGCTGCTGGCACTGACGTGACCCCGAGCCGCTCCACGAGACGACGTGCACCGACCGGTGACCGACGACACACGACCAGCGATAGACGACACACACCGATGCAGCCCGACACTACCGGCAAGGCAGTATCGCCACGCCCCGTGACGCGCAGACAGTTCCTCGGCGCCGCCGGCATGCTCACCCTGACGGGCTGTACCGAAGCCGCCGTCCCCAGACGGGCACCCCTCGACTGGACGGGTGAGCTGACCGACCCCAACACCCGCGAACGACATCAGCTGTTCGGGGGTGGGCGGGTCACGTTCACCGTCCGCCAGCTCGACCCGATGCCATCCGAGGCTGTCCGGGTACAGCCCGTCCCATTCGTCGGGCTGTTCCATCACGAGGCGGGCCTCCGGACGGACCGACTCCGCCTGCACCTCCGCGCGCCACCGCATGACGGCAGCGCATTCGACGCCGACGTGTTCGTTCGCTCGCCGCCGAACGTCTGGTGGCCGGCATTACAGATCTCGGAGGACGCCGCTGGCTGGACCGTCATCGAGATCGACGGACTCGGTGCGGACGCCGGGGGCGGCGCGCCGGGCGACACCAACGTCGCGGTGCCGTTCACCCTCGTCCTGACCGCGCTCCATCCCGTCGACGACCTGGGTGTCGACCTGGACGCGACACTAAGCGGCCCCGCGACGCTCGGCCGGCACCGCTACCGCGTCCGCCGGAGCAGCACCTTTCCGCTGGTTCGGGCTGCGGCCCGGTAACCGACGGGACTCCGGTCAAGCGTCGGATACAGAACGAGGCTTCTGGGCCCGCTTATCCTCCGCGCCGGCGTCTCCTCGCTCATGCGAACACTCCTCACCAACCCCGATTTCCGGCGCCTGTTCGCCGGCCGTCTCGTCACCAACGCGGGCGACAGCCTCTACTTCGTCGCCGCGATGTGGCTGGTCTGGGAGCTGACCGGCAACGAGTTCTACTCCGGGCTGGCGGGGTTCCTGACGCTCGCGCCCGCGGGGCTCCAGTTCCTGTTCGGCCCATTAGTCGACCGGTGGCCGCTCCGGCGCATCCTCGTCGGTACCCAACTGATCCAGGGGTTGCTCGTCCTGTCGGTTCCCGCCGCCCATCTGACAGGGCACCTCTCGGTGTGGCTGGTGCTCGCGGTGATGCCGGCCCTTGCGCTGCTCAATCAACTGGTCTATCCTGCACAGACCGCCGCCATTCCTCGCCTCGTCGACACAGACGAGTTGGTGGCCGCGAACTCGCTGTTCGCGCTCGCCTACCAAGGTGTCGACGCCGTCTTCAACGCGCTGGCCGGCGTGCTCGTCGTGGTCGTCGGTGCTGTGGCGCTGTTCACCCTCGATGCAGTGACCTTCGTGCTGGCTGCGGCCCTTTTTTCGACGCTCACGGTGCCGCGGGCTGACGACACCAACGTTGCTCTTGATCCCGCGTCCGAGACACTTACCGAGACGCCGATCCAGGGTGTCGGGCCGACTCCCGACGGCGGCCAGGTGCCGGACGAGCACGTCTCGGAACACGTGGGGACAGCCACGCACGGGCCTCCCGATGCCATCGAACCTGACGGAAACAGTGGTGTATCCGGATATCTCGCTGACCTCAGGGAGGGCATCGTCTACCTCCGGGGGACGTTCCTCATCCCGATGCTCCTCGGAAGTGTTGTCATCAACTTCGCCCTCGGCGGGACCATTGCGATACTCCCGTCGTACGCGACTCACGTCGGGGGCGTCGACGGGTACGGGTATCTGATGGCGGCGCTCGCTGTCGGTATCCTGCTCGGGTCGCTGGCTGCCTCATCGCTCGCTCACCTGGCCTTCGGCCGATTGTCGATCGTGGCGTTCCTGCTGTCCGGCGTCGCGTGGCTCGGTGCCATCGCGGTCGGCGGGCTGCCCGTCACTGTTGCGCTGTTCGTGCTTGCGTTCGTCCCCGTTGGGGTGACGAACGTCCTGATCGTCTCGGTCATCCAGACTGTGGTTCCCGAGACACTGCTGGGCCGAGTGACGGCTGTCCTGGGGAGCGCCTCAGCCGTCTCGACGCCGTTCGGAGCCCTCGCAGGAGGCGCCGCTGCGTCCGTGGTCGGGTCAGTAACTGTAATAACCGGCGCCGGTATCGGATTTCTGCTACTGGCTGGCTATCTCGCCAGTAGTCCCACGCTTCGACAGCTCCCTGCTGTTGGTGATATTGACACGCTGGTCGTCGAGCAACAGTCGAGTTGATCGGTCACTCCTCCCGGTAGCCGTCGGTCCCGCGGGGAAGAGCGCTCCACGGACGGATCGTACCACCCTCTGCCGGGACCAGCGCGCCTTCTTCAGAGGAGCCGTTCAGTACTCCGACCGTCGTTCGTGGGACCTGGCCGAACGAGACCCGCCCACCGGCCCGTGCGTGTGCTCGTGGTGAACCGATCCGTGCCTCATGCAGCACCAACGAGGGCATGATCATGATTCCCGACGGAGTGCTCATGAGCACTCTCATTGCGGTGTCTGACCGGGCCGCCTATCTGGCGAACCACCCGTCGAGCACGGCGTACCGGACCGCCACAGACAGTGTATTGTCGCGCTGTCAGACCATTGCAGGAGTTCGACGTTTATTCTCACGAGCCTCTGGAAACCGTACCCATCGGCACCCACTACCACCACGGACGGCAGACGCCCGACTCTCTCGAATGCCGAGCCAACCCGTATCCGCTCCGTGTGTAGACGTGTCTCAGCATCTATATTTTCTCGCCCCGCGTTGACTCAGCATGGACCGGCACCCCCAGCGATGCCTCAACGGGGGCTCCATGGGCTTGAGCGTGCTCATCGGTGGCATCACGTTCGAGACCCTCCTCAGTAATCGGGCCGAACGCGTCGGAGCTGCCGTCCCAGAAAACCAATACTCCATATCATGACGACAGTAGAGACATACGCAGAGAGTCGACGAGAACCCCGACGTATGGCACCGAAGACGTTCCTTCGGCTCGAAGGACTGACCGTCCTGGCACTCGCACTCTGGGGATACTTCCAGCTTGACGGGCCGCTCTGGTTGTTGGCGGTGCTTGCGTTGGCCCCGGATCTCGCGATGGTTGGTTATCTGGCTGGCCCTCGGATCGGGAGCCTGAGCTATAATATTGCCCACACTTACACCCTCCCGGCGGTGCTGGGTGTGGCCGGATTCTGGCTGGGCGCACCCCTCGCGATCCTCATTGCACTGGTCTGGTCGGGGCACATCGGTGCAGACCGGGCGGTTGGCTACGGCCTCAAGTACGAATCCGGGTTCAAACATACCCACCTCTCCACCCAGTCATCGCCTACCGACGCGTTCTCCGAGGCCAGCGAATGAACGTTACTACGCTCACGGCGGGTGCCCTCTGTCTGAGCCTCGTTCTCGCGGGCTGTTCGATGTCGGATATCGAGCCGCAGACGCCGACTACCATATCGCCGACGCCGACCTCGACGATCGAACCGACGCCGACCACGACGACTGAACCGACGACACGGCTGCCCGCCGACACGCTACTCGTGCGTGCGACCGGGACTAGTACGTTCACCGTCACGATCACCGTTGTCACCGCCGACAACGACGGCGTTCGGGTCACCTACGCCGATGGCTCCGCGAAGACGTTCTCCGGCGTCGAGAGTCGCAACGACCTCCCGGTCAGTGCGCTTGCCGATGCCTCGCGTGTCGCACCGGTCAGCGGTGGCAGTGAGGGGAGTTTTACAACTGACAACGGAGCTGCCGGGGCCGCGTTCGGCTGGCCCGGCAAGCCGTCGACACTGCTCTATAGTGTCGCCGACGGCGAGGGCCGGCTGCTGGGCTGGGGGGTCTTCGACTGTACCGGTATCATCACGAGCGTCGATCTCACGATCGCTGAGACGGGCGTGAGTGGTGGTCGGGCCTGCAGCGGATGAGTTGCCGGTCTCTCCCGATGCAGTCTATAGCCGCCTACTGATGAACGTCGCAGCAACCCTGGGTTGGTGCGTTGACATCCGATTCCGTGTCACCTCCTCCACGAGTCGGCCAGTGATAGGCTGGCGCTCCGCTGTCGCGTGGCGGGTGGGGTGGCCAGACACCGGCCGCGGCACCGCCTCGTGGAGGCAGCCACCATCGCCGGCCGGTGGGTCGTCGCCCGCCCGGTCGTGGCGTACGCGCGGCGGTGACCCGCGGATTCAGGGACGGACGGTAATGACCGAACCTGGCGCTCTCGGCAGTGTCCGGCGTCGACCCCGGAGTAGCAAGCCGTGGGTGGGATTTGAACCCACGAAATCCCGATTACAAATCGAGTGCATGTGCCGCCCATGCTCCCACGGCGCACGTGGGGATTATTCGCCATGGTTTGTATCCGTTTCGTCATCGGCGGCAACCGCCCGCTCGAATTCGATCCGGTGGGGCGTGTACCCGTGCTGGGCGTAGAAGCGACGGGCGCGGTCGTTGGCCGCCAGTGCCTCGAGCGCGACGGCGTCGGCGCCCCCGGCCGCGAGGGCGTCTTCCGCGGCGTGAAGCAGCCGCGTGCCGACGCCCTCGCCCCGGCGCTCGGGGACGACATAGAGGTTCTCGACGATGCCGCGCGTGCGGTCCTGTGCATATGTCTCCGACTCGGGATAGAAGGTGACGAAACCCACGAGGCGGCGGTCCTCATCGCGTGCGACGAAGGCGCCACCGACGGTGACGCGCCCAGCGAGCGCCTCGCGGATCCGGTCGCGGTTCCGCTCGGCGTAGAGGTGCGAACCGACGGCCCGCTGGTCGGCCGCCAGCGCGACCCACAGGTCGACGAGGTCGTCGACCGCAGAGACGGAGGGGCGTTCGACGTCCATCCGCCTCACCCGTCCAGCGGCTCTACGGCGGGGAGCCTGCCCCCAGTGAGCATCCGCAGCGCCGCGCCCCCGCCGGTCGAGACATGTGAAAACCCCTCGATGCCGAGCCGGCGGAGCGCGGCGGCGGTGTCACCGCCGCCGACGATACTATGATCGGCGCGCGTGGCCGCCTCGTACAACGCGCGGGTCCCCTCGGCGAACAGCGCCTCCTCGAAGACCCCGGCGGGACCGTTGAGGATGACTGTCCCCGAGTCCTCGATGATTCCGGCGTAGGCGGCGATGGTTCGGGCCCCCACGTCCATCGCCGGCTCTTCGGCCGGGAGGTCGTTGAGCCCGAGTTCGACCCGGTCGCCGTCGCGCTCGACGGCCACGTCACGGGGAAGGTGGAGCCGGTGGCCGAACTCCTCGAGCAGGTCACCGGCGCGCTTGACGGCGTCGGTCGAGCGGTCGTTGACGACGCCGGCGGAGGCGCTCCCGAGCCGGACGCCATCGGCGAGCAGGAAGGCGTTGCCGACGACCCCGGTGACGAGGACGTGGTCGGCCAACCCGCGTTCGAGGACGGACCGGGCGACGTCGAGCGAGTCGGTCACCTTCGCGCCCCCGAGCACGTAGGTGCGGGGTTCGGGCGACTCGTCGATGTGGCCGAGCACCTCCAGTTCCCGCTCCATCACGCGGCCGGCGTAGCTGTCAAGCCGCCGGGGAAACCCGACGAGCGAAGGCTGTGAGCGGTGGGCCGCTGCAAAGGCGTCGTTGACATACGCGTCGAGGACAGCCGCTAGCTTGGCGACGAGATGGGTATCAGCGGCAGCCCCGGGCTCCCACTCCATATACTCCTCACTATAAAAGCGGGTGTTCTCGAGCAGAAGGACGTGCCCGGCCTCAAGCTCTTGCACCCGCTCGCGGGCCTCCACGGAAAAGGTCGCGTCACAGTACCCAACGGGCGCGTCGAGCAGGTCCGCGAACTGGTCGGCATGCGGGGCGAGCGTGCCGAAGTCGTCGCCCCCGGGCCGCCCCTGGTGGGCGAGGACGACGACCCGCGCATCGCGCTCGGCGAGTTCGGCGAGTGTATCGACGTGTGCGCGCAGCCGAGCGTCATCCGCGAGCGCTCCGGCCGCGTCAAGCGGGCTATTGATATCCACCCGCACGCCGACGGCGGCGCCGGCGGCCGCGAGGTCGTCGAGCGTCCGTGGCATACCGGCACCTCCCACGGCCCGAGCAAATGCCTTTCCGTTCGACCACTGCGCCGAGCGGGCGGGAGACCACCGCAAGCCGTAGGGAAGGCTTATTTATCGGCCGGGTCCGACCTGTGGGCGTGAATCCGACACATGGGCGTAACTGACACTCTTACCGGGGGGAGCACCCGGCGCGACGTGTCGCTCGGGAGCGTGCTCGGGCGGGGAACCGTCGCCGTCGTGGCCGTGCTTCTGCTCGGTGATCTCCTGTTGAAGCTCGCTGGGGTCAACCTCTGGATGTTCGGGGGGAGTCTCACCTTCGGTCGCTTCCTCTCGAACGTCTGGACCGGGCTCGTCATCGGGATGGTGCTCGGCCTCGGCGGGATCGGCCTCTCGATGACGTACAGTATCCTGACGTTCGCCAATTTCGCGCACGGGGACTTGCTCTCCGTCGGGGGGTTCACCGGCTGGGGAGTCGCCTACGTGGTCGCTGGGCTTGGCTCCGTGCCGCTGGGTGAACTCATCCTTGTTCGAGCCGCCGGCGACGCAACGCCGGGCCAGATCGGCGCTCACGTCCTGACGACTCCAGGGGCACTGTTCGTCGGCCTTCTCGTCTCCGCAGTCGCGACGGGTGTACTCGCCGTCGGCCTCGACCGGGTAGTGTACAAGCCGATGCGCGACCGCTCGGGGATTGCGCTGCTGATCGCGTCGGTCGGCGTCGCGCTCGCGCTGCGGTATCTGGTCGTCTTCTTTTACGGGAGTCGCAACCGTGGCGTCACCGCCAGCGTGGACGGTGCCTCGATCGATATCGGCGGGCTGTTCAGCGTGAGCGCCCACCAGTTGGCGGCCGTTATCGCGGCGGCAATCCTGATGGCTGGCATGCACTTTCTGCTCCAGCGGACCAAACTCGGCAAGGCGATGCGAGCGATGGCCGACAACAAAGACCTCGCGCTCATCACCGGAATCCCGACGGAGCGGATCGTCACCGCGACATGGCTCATCGGCGGCGGGATGGCCGGCGCCGCTGGCTATCTCACGGTAATGTACCAGGGTGCGATCGCGTTTGACTTCGGCTGGCAGCTGCTGTTGCTCATCTTCGCGGCGGTCATTCTCGGCGGGATCGGCTCCATTTATGGTGCCATCGTCGGGGGGCTGGTCATCGGGCTGGTGTTCGCGCTCTCGACGGTGTGGATCCCGGCTGACTTCAACGAGGCGGCCGCGTTCGCCGCGATGATCCTCGCGCTGTTGTTCCGCCCGCAGGGGCTGTTCAGCGGGGTGACGACTGCATGAGCGCGGAGGCCACCCGCGACAGCGCGCTCGAGACCGTCCGCACCGTCATCGCCCGACACGACGCCGTGAAGGTCGCGCTCCTACTGCTCGGCACCTACCTCCTGTTTGCCGTCCTCGTGTGGAACCAGAACCCCGACGCGCGGCTGAACTCCATCGCGAACACGCTGCGGCTGGTCACGTTCTTTGCAGCGGTGTACGCGCTCTTGGTGCTGGCGTTGAACCTCCACTGGGGCTACACCGGGCTGTTCAACATCGGCGTGGCGGGGTTCATGGCCATCGGGGCGTATACTTATGCTATCGCGACCCGGCCGGTGGATCCGACGATCCCGACGGCGCCAGCAGGGCTCGGCCTGCCCATCCCGGTCGGGGTCGTCCTCGGGATGGTCGTCGCGTCGGTGTTTGGGCTGCTTGCCGCGCTGCCGGCGTTGCGGCTGCGCGCAGACTACTTCGCAATCGTGACGCTGGGCCTCTCCGAAATTATCCGGCTGTCGCTTCAGTCGAGCGCGCTTGACAACTTCCTGCGGGAGACGCTTGGCTTCGGGACCGGCAGCGGGAGCGGCCTACGGCTCGACCCCGGCGTTGACCAGCCGGTCCGGTCGCTGTTCTACGTCGGCGGGAGTCGCGCGGAAGGGGTCACACCGCTCGGGGAGGCGGTGTTTGGCGTCACCGACAGCCTCTCGCTGTTCGGCGTCGGCGGCGGCATCGGCCAGAACGTCGTCATCAACTGGGCGTACGTGGTCGTCCTCGCTGTCTTCGTCGGCGCGTTCTACTGGCTGCTCAACCGGATCGGCCGGTCGCCGTTCGGCCGCGTGCTCAAGGCCATCCGCGAGGACGAGCTCGTCGCCAACGCGCTCGGCAAGAACGTCAATCTCGTGAAGATCAAGGTGTTCATGATCGGCTGTGCGCTGATGGGGCTTGGTGGAATCCTCTGGCAGGGGAGCCAGGGGAGCTTCTCGCCGACGCCGCAGTTCCTGCCAGTGATCACGTTCTACATCTTCGTGGCGATGATGATCGGCGGTGCGGGGTCGAATACCGGCAGCGTCCTAGGGGCGATCGTCTTCGCCGGGCTGTTGTTCGAAGCGCCCCGGCGGGTCGGCGCGTTCATCCGCCAGCAGTTCGCCGGCGAGGCGAACCCGGCCACCGTCGTCGACGCGCTGGGCGGTCTAGCGGCGGGCAACCTCGACCCCCTCGTCGTCTACGTGACCGAGGTGCGCATCGCCGCGCTCCAGTTCGTCCTGCTCGGGGTCGTGCTCGTTATTCTGATGCAGCGCCGCCCAGAGGGGCTGTTGGGTCACCGCATCGAGGAGGCCGCCGCAGTGGACCTCTCCGTCCGGCCGGGCGGGGGCGGCGAGCCGCCAACCACGCCACCCAGCGGTGAGGAGGCCGTTTCCGACGGCGGCGCTGAGAACGGGGGTGCACCCGATGAGTGACGCCGACGTCGCACCCGAGGGGACCGACCCCGAGGAGCTCCCGGAGACGGAGGACTCAGACGTAGAGAAGGCGGCCCAAGAGACGCCACCCACCCTCCCGCTGCGGGTCAACGACGTCCACAAGCGGTTTGGCGGCGTCACCGCGCTCGACGGCGCCTCCTTCACCGTCGAGGAGGGCTCGATCACCGGGCTCATCGGGCCGAATGGCGCCGGGAAGTCGACGATGTTCGATTGTATCACTGGCGTGCACGAGCCCGACACGGGGACGATCCGTTTCCACGGCGAGGAGCTCATTGGGCTGGAGCCGTACCAGATCGCACAGCGTGGGTTGGTGCGGACGTTCCAGATCGCTCGCGAACTCGAGGAGATGACCGTGCTAGAGAACCTGATGCTGGCGCCGAAAGGCCAGGTCGGCGAATCGGTGTGGCGGGCCGTCGCCCCGCTCGCGCGAAATTCCGTCGTTCGACAAGAGGAGGCGCTCCGCGAGGAGGTGTGGGAGACGTTGGAGTTCTTCGAGATCGACCACCTCGCGGGCGAGTACGCGGGAAACCTCTCGGGCGGCCAACGGAAACTGCTCGAGATGGCGCGGGCGCTGATGACGGATCCGGAAATGGTGCTGCTTGACGAGCCGCTGGCGGGCGTAAACCCGACGCTCGAGGAGAAACTCCTCGACCGAGTCCACGCCCTGCGCGAGCAGGGGTACACGTTCCTGCTCGTCGAACACGACATGGAGGTAATCATGGAAAACTGTGAACACATCATCGTGATGCACCAAGGCCAAGTGCTCGCCGAGGGCGACGCCGAGACGATCAGCAATGATGAGCGGGTCATCGAGGCGTACCTCGGGGAGGACATCCAATGAGCGCCGACGCGTCGGCCGACGAGGACGTCGCCGACGGCCAGTCGGCTGCCACAACGCACACGACGGACGGCGAGAGCCTGCTGGCCGTGCGTGGTCTCGACGCCGGCTACGGCGACCTCCAGATTCTGGAGGGGGTCGACCTCGACGTCGATGACGGCGAGTACGTCACCGTTGTCGGGCCGAACGGCGCCGGCAAGTCGACAGTGATGAAGAGCGTGTTCGGCCTGACGACATATATGGGCGGGAGTATCGTCTTTGCCGGCGAGAACATCGAGGCGCTTTCGCCAGAGCGCATCATTCGCCAGGGGATTGGCTACGTCCCACAGAATGAGAACGTCTTCGCCGGGCTGTCGGTCCGCGAGAACCTCGAGATGGGCGCATACGTTCTTGATGAGGTGCCCGAGGATCGCATCAAAGAGGTGTACGAGCGGTTCCCCATCCTGGAAGAGCGGTCCGGCCAAGCGGCCGGCACACTGTCGGGCGGCCAGCGACAGATGGTCGCGATGGGCCGGGCGCTAATGCTTGACCCGGATCTGCTGTTACTTGACGAGCCCTCGGCCGGACTCGCGCCCGACCTCGTCGAGGAAATGTTTGACCGGATTGACCGGATCAACGAGTCAGGAACCGCCGTGCTGATGGTCGAACAGAACGCCAAGGAGGCGCTTAGACGGTGCGACCGGGGCTATGTGCTTGTAGACGGGCGAAACCGCTACACCGACGCCGGAGACCGCCTGCTCGCGGACGAGCAGGTGCGTCGTGACTTCCTCGGCGGCTGAAGGCGGGCCGGGCTGTTCGGCTGTCGAAGGCCGTCGCTGCTCGGCACGTGTGGCGGTAAAAAGATCGATGCGAGGGGTGTTCAGCCGCTGAATTGAATCTGGTCGACCGGCTCGAAGTTCCGCTCGGACACCTCAAGAATGTCGTACGTCGCGGCCCGCAGGTCACCGTTGTCGTCGAAGGTGATGACCCCCGATGCACCCTGGTAGTTGATGCTCTCACCGTTGAGCGCCATCTCGGCACCCTCGGCGAGGTTCCCGGGCGTGACCTCGGTTCCGTCGGGGTTGGCGACCGCGCGGATGTTATCACGGACGGCCTGGCCGTCGTTCTCGCCGGCACGGGCGGCCGCGAGTACGAGGATCGCCATCGCGTCGTACGCCTGGGCGCTGAACGGCCCCGGCGAGGTGTCGTATTCTTCGTTGAACGCCTCGGTGAAGAACTCGGCGCCGGGGCCGGCCGTTGCAGGGGCGGTCCCAGTGATGTTGGCCATATCGTTGTCGACCTCGTCCGGAAGGTCGTCGTCGATGAGGCCGTCAGGGACGATGATATCCGCGTCGTTGTCGCTGGCGTACTCGCCGTAGTAGTCACGGAACAGCTGGATACCCGACTCCGGGAAGCCGACAACCATCACGACGTCTGGGTTGTCGTTGAGCGCCTCCGCCCACTGTGAGGAGTAGGAAGCCTGCCCCGGCTCGAAGGACACCTCGTTGATGACCTGCCCGTCGTGGTCGTTCTCGAACGCCTGGACGTATGAGTCCTTCAGTGCCTGGCCGTACGCGTCGTTGAGGAACAGCGCTGCGGAGGTGGAGGCGCCGAGCCGCTCGGCGGCCACCTGCGCCATCACCGGTCCTTGAAGCACATCCGAGGGGGCGGTCCGGAAGACGTAGTCGTTGTCCTCCAAGTTCGTCACCGCGGGCGCAGTCGACGAGGGGGACATCCCGACGGTCGCGTTCGGGATGAACACCTCCTGCGAGACGGGGAGGTTAACATTCGAGGCCGCCGGACCCACCACCGATGGGTAACCGGCATTGACGAGCGCCTCCGCCCCCGAGATCCCCGCCTGCGGGTCGGTCTGGGTGTCCTCCACTTGGTTGTCGACGGTGACGGGTCCGTCGCTGTCGTTCAACTGCGTGCCCGCCAGCAGCGCGCCGTCCCGGATGAGCACACCCAGCGAGCCGAGATCCCCTGTCTCGGGCATGAGGACGCCAACACTGGCCTCGAAGCCTTCCATCCCCCCGCTGTCGGTTGGCGTGGCGGTGTCGTCGCCACCACCGCCGTCCATCTCCGTGTCCGTTGCGGTATCCGTGCCGCCTCCGCCGCCCGAGCAGCCGGCGATTCCGACTGTCAGCCCGGTCGCGCCGAGCGCTTTGATTACGTCACGCCTATCGACGCGGTCTGATTCCTGCGTCATGTTCACATGGCTATGTCAGTCGAGAGTATATAAACCTACCCGACTGACCCGCCAGCGCACGGCGGTTCGGCCCGGCGAGCAAGCTACGTTCCACGGGCTTAGCGGAACTCGACGTCAGTGCCGTCGTGGCGACAGACCTCAAGGGCATGTTTCGCGTCCATCCCAGCCGCTTGGGCGGTCCGGGCCCGCCCGACACCGACCTTCAGCTCGACCTCGACGTCTTCGTGAACGTGGGCGATAGCATCGTGGTAGGCCGCCTCGCCCATCTCCGGACAGACGGCGATGACGTTGTCCCCGCCGACAAAGAAGGAGAGCGCGTCGTGGGCCTCGCGCATGTGGCGCATTAGACTCGCGTACCCTTGTTCGATACGGATGAACGCGTCAAACTCGTTGAGTTGGTCGGTGTACTTTCCCGTCGCGTCGTTCACGTCGAAGTGGGCGATTTGGACGTCGCTGTCCGTCCGATCGGCGTCGGCCAGCGGTTCGCCACGGAGAATCTCCGTTCGCCCAGCATCCTGAGCGGAGCCGGCCGCCTGCAGTGAGCGGCTGGCCGCCCCCAGCGCCGCGGCGGGGCTTGCGTCGACCTCGACAGCCAACGACACCGTCACCGGGTAGCGGTTAGCCACAGACTCCTGGATGAGCGCGTGGGCGTCCGCATCGAGCCCGTTCGTCACGGCGACCATATTGTCGAACCGGGTGAAGAAGACGTAGCCCTCGCGGTTGC
>CAYZJQ010000032.1:0-13210 GCA_964478805.1 uncultured Halobacteriales archaeon
GCTCGCCGAACAGGTCGGTCTCGGTTTCCTCGCGAAACGTCGTCTCGATGACGCCGGCGCGCGTACAGCCAATGGCTTTCGCGTACGCCAGCCCCTGCTCGTGGGCGTCGCCGGTCGCATCCTGGTAGACGGCGAGCAGACCAGGCGTCCCCTGGTTCTGTTCGTAGTTGCGCCGAACGAGGTGACCGGGCGACTTCGGCGCGACCATGGTGACGTTCACGTCCTCGCGTGGGCGGATCTGGTTGTAATGGATATTGAACCCGTGGGCGAACTGCAGCGTGTCGCCGGCGTCGAGTTCGTCCTCGATGGCCCCGTACACTGACGGCTGGACCGTGTCGGGGACGAGCACGCTTACGACGTCAGCCTCCCGAGCGGCAGCGACCGGCGTCGCCACCCTGAGCCCGTCGGCCTCCGCGGCGTCGCGCGAGGAGGAGCCCTTCCGCAGGCCGACCACCACGTCCACGCCCGACTCGTCGAGGTTCTGGGCGTGTGCGTGACCCTGGCTTCCGTAGCCGAGCACGGCCACCGTTTTGTCCGTCAGATACGATACGTCCGCGTCGTCGTCATAGTATACTGGGTTCTCGAAGTCGCTCATCTATCTGGCTTCAGGTCGTCGGGGACGACCGACGTCTTGGTCTCGCCACGGGCCAACGCCGTCTGTCCCGTGCGTGCGATCTCGCGGACGCCGAACTGTCGGAGCGCGTCCAGGGCGTCGTCGATCTTCCGCTCCGAGCCGGTCAACTCCACCGTGATCGTCCGGGGACCGGCGTCGAGCGCGCGACCGTCGTACATCTCCGTGATCGCCTGGACCTTGTCCGGATCGTCGGCATCGACCTTCACGAGCACGAGCTCGCGGCACACGGCGTCGTCGTCCAACTCACGCGTATGGATGACCGGAACGAGCTTGTCGAGCTGTTTTTCGATCTGGTCGATGTTGGGGTCCGGCTCCTCAACGACGACGGTGAGTCGCGACCACTCCGGCTCCTGGGTGGGGCCAACAGTCAGTGACTCGATGTTGTACTGTCGGCGACTGAACAGTCCAGCAACCTCCGACAATACGCCCGGCTCGTTCTGTACGAGCGCGGTGATCGTCGTCCGTCGCGACGGGCGCTCCGCCTCGACCTCGGGATCGATGCGGATGCCCTGGCTGTTGCGTCGCCCTTCCGGACGGGGGCGCTCCTCGGGACTCGGCCCGAGCAGGCCTTCCTCAGGCGGGTCGCGGTCCGAACTCACGCGGACCACCTCCAGGCGAGCGTGTGGTCGTCGCGCTGCGGTGCGACGGGAGTCACAGGTGGTCACCCCGCAGGGCGAACAGGCCGTTATCGCCGCCGCTCGGCACCATCGGGAACACGTCTTCCTCGGGGTCGATGTGGACGTCGACGACCGAAGGGCCGTCGTGGGTGAGTGCTGCCTGGACCGTCGACTCCACCTCGTCGTACTCGTCGATGCGGAAGCCGCGAGCGCCGAACGCCTCGGCCAGGACGTCGAACTGTGGCATCCAGTTGTAGTCCGAGGCCATCCGGCGCCCCTCGAAGAAGCCGTCCTGCCACTGGCGCACCATCCCGATGAACTCGTTGTTGAGCACGAACACGGTAATGTCGAGCTCCTCGCGGACCGCGACGGTCAGCTCCTGACACGTCATCAGGAAGGAGCCGTCGCCGTCGAAGCAGACAACTGTCTGGTCGTCGTCGGCCGCGAACCGGGCGCCGATGGCCGCTGGGAGACCATAGCCCATGGTCCCGAGACCGTGTGACGAGATCCACGTCCGTGGTTCCGTGTACGTCCAGTACTGGCTGGCCCACATCTGGTGTTGGCCGACACCGGTCGTGACGATCGTGTCGTCGGTCGTCGCGGCGTCGACCGCCTCAACGACGAACTGCGGTTTCACCGGCGCGTCCTCGTCGATGTGGTAGTCGAGCGGGTACTCCTGTTTCCACTCTTGAATTTGTGCACGCCATGCTTCGGCCTTGGGCGACCGGTCGAGCGCGTCGGCGAACTGGTCGACGACAGCCTTCGCGTCGCCGACGAGTCCGTAGTCGGCCTCAACGTTTTTGGAGATTTCTGCGGGGTCGATGTCGACGTGGATGACCTCGGCGTCGGGGGCGAACGTCTCGACGCCGCCCGTCAACCGGTCGTCAAAGCGCGTCCCGACCGCGAACAGACAGTCAGTCATCGTCAGCGCCATGTTCGCGTAGCCAGTGCCGTGCATCCCGCCCCATTTCAGCGAGAGCTCGTGATCCTCCGGGAAGCAGCCGATTCCGGGCATCGTCGTGACGACCGGCACGCCATGGTCGGTGGCGAACGCGCGCAACTCGTCGCTCGCCTCGGCCTTGATAACGCCGCCGCCCGCGAGAATCAGTGGTCGCTCCGCGGCCGCGAAGGTCGCGGCGGCGGCCGCGACGGCCTCTTCATCGGCACGCTCGGCGGGTCGGTACGTGTCCGGGGTCTCCGCCGGCCCGGGCTCACGGTCGGTCTCGCTATTCGTGATGTCTTTCGGCAGGTCAACGAGCGTCGGTCCCTGTCGGCCACGCTTCGCCATCGCGAACGCCTCGCCGACGGTGTCGCCGACCGAGTCGGGGTCGGAGGAGAAGTAGTTCCGCTTCGTGATGGGCCGGGTGACGCCCGTGGTGTCCGTCTCTTGGAAGGCGTCGGAGCCGACGAAGTCCGTCGGCACCTGCCCGGTCAGGGCGACGACCGGGTCCGAGTCCATGTCGGCGTCGGCGATGCCCGTGACGAGGTTCGTCGCCCCCGGCCCCGAGGTCGCCATGCAGATACCCGGCGTCCCGGAGACCACGCCGTACGCGTCGGCCGCGTGGACCGCGCCCTGCTCGTGGGCCATCGTGATGTGGCTCATCTCGGAGGCGTACAGCGCGTCGTAGACGGGCATGATCGCCCCGCCTTGGACGCCGAACAGGTACTCGACGCCGACGTTCTCGAGCGCCCGAACGACGGACTCGGCACCCGTCGTCACTGCCGTTTCGCCGGCCTGCTCGTCGTCGGCTGCCTGCTGTGGTTCCTCGGTCCCTTCCGGTGGGACCGCTCGTTCGCTACTCATCTCGATCCGGGACGGCGTGTCCCTGTGTGTGGTAATGCATCGGTCTGTGGTGGGGGATGTGGCTGGTCGCTGGCGGTTCGGTACTGTCGCGTTGAGAAGCAGGTGATGTAGGGGAGCTTACGCCCCTACAATCATGAGCCCGTGACTCGGTACCTCGCTGGCCCGAGTCCGGACAGGCTCGTTCATCAGTATCTGGGCCTGAACGGCCTTGGACAAAACACTCGCTTCCAGCGCAAGCGTTGCCGTGACCGCGCGGTGAGTACACGCGCGGCTGGTGGCCGACTGCGAACCCGAGCGGGGTCATCGCACCCTGACCTCCTCCTCGCGGGCAACGCCGACCTCGTTGGCGAACCGCTCCAGCGTCTCCATAGTGACGCGCTTCTTCTCCGCGCCATAGTCTTTCACGCGCCGCGTCACCGCGCGGACCTCATCGTCCGTCGGCGCGTAGCCGGCGTCGTCCAGTCGCTGGCGTACCGAGTGCTGGCCGGTGTGTTTCCCCAATACGAGCTCGCGTTTGGCACCCACCATCTCGGGAGTCATCACGCCCGGCTCGAACGTGTCACTGTTTTCGATGACGCCCGCGGCATGGATGCCCGACTCGTGCGAGAAGGCGTTCGCCCCGACGACCGGCTTGTTCGCCGGCACCGGCATCTCTGACCGCTCCTCAACGAGTCGCGACAGCTCCGTGATCCGCGTCGTGTCGATGCCGGTGTCGACGCCGTACAGCGAGTGGGCAGCCATTACGACCTCCTCGTAGGCCGCGTTGCCGGCCCGCTCGCCGATGCCGTTCACTGACACCTGGGCCTGGGCCGCGCCGGCCTCGAACCCCGAGAGGGCGTTCGCCGAGGCCAGCCCGAAGTCGTCGTGGGCGTGGACGTCGATGCGCGCGTCGGTATGCTCACGGACCATCTCAACCATGTCCGCGAATCGCGACGGCGTGGCAACCCCACAGGTGTCCGGCAGGTTGATCCAGTCGGTGCCTGCCGCCGAGACAGCCTCGACCACCTCAAGCAAGAACGACTCCTCCGTCCGGGTGGCGTCCATCG
Organism: uncultured Halobacteriales archaeon; assembly: GCA_964478805.1. Lineage (GTDB taxonomy): Archaea > Halobacteriota > Halobacteria > Halobacteriales > Haloarculaceae > Halosegnis. The sequence continues at coordinate 4,102 of CAYZJQ010000032.1, forward strand.
GCGAGAACATGCACTCGACGCCCGCCTCCTTCACGCGTTCGACGCACGACACCGCCCGCTCGACCGCCTCCTCGCGGCTGGCGTGCATGCTGTCCTCCAGCTGCACGTCGCTCGTGGAGACGAACACGTGGACTAGCTCGACGCCGCTGTCGAGCGCCGCCTCGACGTCCTTGTCGACCACGCGCGCTAGCCCACACACCGTCGTGGACGTTGAGGCCGCGATATCGCGGACGGCCTCGAACTCCGCGTCGGAGTTCACCGGGAAGCCCGCCTCGATGACATGCGTCCCCATTTCGTCGAGCACCGCCGCTATCTCGCGTTTGTCCTCGTAAGAGAACGACGTTCGTGGCGACTGCTCGCCGTCACGCAGCGTGGTGTCGAAGATCCGTACCTCGTCTATTTCATCAGGGTTGTTAGTTAACGTGCCCTGGAAGAACTCGACCCGCCGACTCAGTCGACGAAACCTCTTGTGTCATAGCATCTGATTGAAGTTCGGGGACGGTATTTAATAGTTGCGTCGGGTCAGCACTTGCCACGGCGTGTCAACATGCATCGTGTCACTTCCTCGGCGCGAAGAAGCCGATGACATAAACGCTACGGTGGCTCCTTAAATCCCTTGTACGGATACCTGTTCCCCGCCGTTCGGTCAGCCTCCCTCCGCCCTCGTGTGCGGTCGGAGGACTCGCGCGCAGACTACCGTGCGGCAAGCGCGGACCCCCGTCACCCCTCGTCGAACCGGCAGCGGACGCTCTCGGCGTGGGCCTCAAGCCCCTCAGCCGCCGCGAGTTCGGTGACCGTGTCGGCGAGGTCGCCCAGCGCCTCACGGTCGAGCCGCTGGACCGTCTGCGGAACCAGAAAGTGATCGACTGAGAGGCCACCTGTCGTCTTCGCCAACCCCCCGGTCGGGAGGACGTGGTTCGGGCCGGCGGCGTAGTCGCCGGCCGCGACCGGCGAGTACGGGCCGAGAAAGACGCTCCCCCCTGCACCCACGCGGTCGAGCAGCTCTTCATCATTCGCCGCCTGGATCGAGAGGTGCTCGGCGGCGTACTCCGCGGCGAACAGCACGGCCTCGGACATCGAACGGGTCGTGAACACTCCCGACGCGTCGTTGTCGAGCGCCGCGCGGATTGTGTCGGCTCGCTCGCGGTCCTCGATCTGTGCCTCACAGGCCGCGGCTACCGACGCCGCCAAATCCTCGTCAGGCGTCACGGCGACGACCGAGGCGTTCGGGTCGTGCTCCGCCTGCGCAAGCAGGTCGGCAGCGACGAACGCCGGGTCAGCCGTCGAGTCCGCAAGGACGAGTACTTCCGACGGGCCGGCAAGGAAGTCGATCTCGCAGGTCTCGCGCACCTCGGCCTTCGCCGCGGTGACGAACCGATTGCCGGGGCCAACGATCTTCTGCACCCGACTGACCGTCTCGGTACCGTACGCGAGCGCCGCGACCGCCTGCGCGCCACCGACCTGGTAGACGGCGTCGGCGCCGGCGACGTGGATCGCCGCAAGCGTCGCGTCGTTTAGTTGCTCAGCGGGTGGCGTCGCGACGGCGACGTGATCGACGCCTGCGACCGTCGCGGGCACGACGGTCATCAGTGCAGATGACGGGTAGGCGGCGGTACCGCCCGGTACGTACGCCCCGACGCGCTCGAGCGGACGGTAGCGTCGACCGAGTTCCCGCCCGTCGAACTCGCGGCGCCAGTTCTCGGGTACCTGTGCCTCGTGGAACGCGCGGACGTTCTCGGCAGCGCGTTCGACGTGGGCAAGCAGCCCGTCGTCAAGGCGCTCGGCGGCGCGCTCCGCCTCGTCGGTCACGTCGATGTTGCCCACCGAGACGTCGTCGAACTCCTCGGCGAACTCCCGGAGAGCGGCGTCGCCTTCCGTCCGCACGCGTTCGACGATGTCACGGGCGGTGTCGCGGGCCTCCTCGACCCCGGCGTCGCGCTCGAACAGCGCCGTCCGTTCGTCCGGCGAGAGCTCTGAGACGGCTCTGACATCCATACACTGTCTGGGGCGGGCCCGCGAAAAACGGTTTCCATGCCAGTCCCACACACCGGAGCGGAGAGACGGATCCCTCAGGGCGGCCACGGACGGAACGACGACTCCGCCGGAACGGGAAGCTATTTGTTCTTGCGTACTAAAATATTAATTAGACACATCAAATTCTTTGTCTACGATCTAGTATGAGACGATACATCGACACCGACGGCAACTGGTCGCGACGCGACGCGCTGCGGGCTGGCGGCGCGGCTGCGCTCGCCGGGCTGGCCGGCTGTACCGGGCTCGGCGCCACGGGTAGCGGAACTGACGGGACCCCGAACGGGACCGACGGTCCCGTCGTGGTCGCCTCCTTCTTCAGTTTCTACGACTTCGCGCGGGAGGTCGCCGACGGGACGCCCGTGACGGTGGAGAACCTCGTGCCGACGGGGCTTCACGGCCACGGCTGGGAGCCGAACGCTTCAATCACGCGCCGCATCATCGAGGCCGACGCGTTCATTCATGTCGGGCGGGACTTCCAGCCGTGGGCCGACCGCGCCATCCAGACGGTGAAAGACGACGACGCGGCCACTCGGCTCATCAACGTCAGGGAAGGGATCGAACTCGTGGAGCTCGCGGCAAGCCTCGACCGTGACGAGGAGGGGGTCGGCGCGAACCGCGGGCGCGATCCCCATTTCTGGCTCGACCCACAGCGCGCCAAGCGGTCGGTCGACAACATCACGGAGGGTCTGGTCGGGCTCGCCCCCGACCACGAGACGGCCTTGCGCGAGAACGCCGCGACGTACAAATCGGACGTCCTCGACCGCATCGACGCCGACTACCGGGCCATCTTTGACGCCGCGGACCGCGACGTGGTCCAACTCGCGGCACACAACGCCTTCCAGTACATCGGTGTCCGGTACGGCGTACGAATGCGGCCCCTGGTGACGAACCTCGCGGCCAGCGGCGACGTGAAGCCGACCGACATCGTCGAGGCGAAGCGCGTCATCGATGAGAACGGCATCCGCTACATCGGTGCGGGCGTCTTCGAGACCCGCCGGCCGGCCCAGCAGCTCCTCGCAGAGACCGACGTGGAGGCGTACTTTCCGGTGACGCCGTACGCCGGCGTCCGCGAGGAGTGGGTCGAGGAGAACTGGGGCTACGAGGAGATCGCGTACAACATCAACATGCCCACTTTCGAGATCGTCCTCGGGAACAAGACACCGGAGGCGGCTGCCCCGACTGAGGGGTGGGTCCAGCAGTGGAGGAACTTCGAATGAGCGGGGCGAACGAGGTGCTCGCTTTCGAGGACGTCACCTTCGGCTACACGTCGAGCCCGGTAGTCGAGGACGTGAGCTTCGCCGTCGAACACGGGGAGTTTGCCGCGCTCGTGGGGCCGAACGGTTCCGGGAAATCGACACTGCTGAAGATCGGGCTCGGTCTGCTTACCCCCGACGCCGGCGAGGCACGGCTGTTCGGCGAGCCAGCGACGGAGTTCGAGGCCGGTGAGCGCATCGGCCACGTCGCCCAGCACGCCGCGGCCGCCAAGTCGATGCCGATTACGGTCCGTGAGGTGGTAACGATGGGACGGTTCGCCCACGTCGGCTTCGGCCGGCTCACGCGCGAGGACCGCCGGGCAGTCGACGACGCGCTCGACCGCGTCGGGATGACACCCTACGCCAAGCGTCGCATCACCCAGCTGTCGGGCGGACAGCGCCAGCGTGCGTTTATCGCCCGCGCGCTGGCGACCGACGCCGACCTGCTCGTGCTCGACGAACCGACCGTCGGCGTCGACGTTGAGTCCGTTGCGGAGTTCTACGACCTCGTCCGGTCGCTTAATGAGGGAGGGATTACGGTATTCCTCGTAGAACACGACCTCGGCGCAGTGGCGAACAATGCCGAGCGGGTGCTGTGTCTCAACCGCGAGCTGTTCTTCGATGGGAGCGCGAGCGAGTTCGTCGACAGCGATGCGCTCGCGCGAACCTACGGGGCCGATCCGCAGACGTTCGCGGAGGTGACCGCACGATGACGGCGGCATACCCGCTGGTCTTCCCGTTCGATCAACTGGGCGTTCTCGTTGAGGCGTGGATGCAGCTGATTGGGGTCTTCGCCCGGGAGACAGGTATCGAGATGCTCTCGTTTGGCTTCATGCAGCGAGCGTTCCTCGTCGGTATCTGTATCGGCGTAATGGCGCCGCTCATCGGCACCTTCCTCGTCCACCGTCAGCTCGCGCTCATCGGGGACGCGCTGGCACACACCGCCTTCGCCGGCGTCGCAGTCGGCCTGTTCGCCAACGCGGTCGGCGGCGTCGGCGTCTCACCGTACCTCACTGCCATCGTCGTCGCGATGCTCGCAGCGCTGCTCATCGAGGTCATCTCCGAGGTGACCGACGCATACAACGACGTGTCGATGGCGATCGTCCTCTCGACCGGGTTCGCGCTGGGGACGGTGCTCATCTCGCTCAACGCCGGCGGTCTTGCAGTCGGGGTCAACCAGTACCTGTTCGGCAACCTCTCGACGGTCTCTGTCGAGAACGCCGCCATCCTGCTGGCGCTGTTCGGGCTCATCGTCGGTACCGTCGCCGTCGCATACAAACAGCTCCTCTTCGTCACGTTCGACGAGACGGCCGCGGAGGTGGCCGGCCTCCCGGTCGACTGGTACAACCGGATGACCGTCGTGCTGACGGCGCTGGTGGTCGTCGGCGCCATGCAGATCATGGGTGTCATTCTCGTTGCGGCGATGCTCGTCGTACCGGTTGCGGCGGCCGCCCAACTGGCACGGTCGTTCCGGGCCGCGCTGGTCTGGTCGGTCGTCCTCGCGGAGGTCGCCGTCCTCGTCGGGATCACGCTGGCGTATGCCTACGAGGCGACCGCCGGCGGCGTCATCGTGCTCGTCGCTGTCGCCGTCTACTTGCTCGCCGTCGCGGTCGCGAAGTTAGGCGTCGCCGGCCCGTCGGCCACAGACCGTTCCACGGACGCGGACGAGACCGGGGGAGAGACCGACCCCGGACTCGCGGACTGATGCCGGTCGACCGAAGAACTAACCTCGGACACACGAAAGGCAATATACCGATGCTCAGCGCCGTGATGGAAGACTATATCAAGGCGATCTACGCCATCGAAGGGGAGACCGATGACCGTGTCTCCACCTCCGAGATCGCCGACTATCTTGACGTGACGCCACCCACGGTGTCGAGCATGATCAAGAAGCTTGAGGAGCGCGGCCTCGTCGACCGCGAGGAGTACCGGGGCGTCACGCTCACCGACGAGGGGGAAGTCGTTGCCCTCGAGATCCTCCGGCACCACCGCTTACTGGAGGCGTTCCTCACCGAGGCGCTCGACTACGACTGGGCTGACGTCCACGAGGAGGCCGACCGCCTCGAACACCACGTCTCCGACGAACTCACGGATCGGATCGCCGAGGCGCTGGGCCACCCCCTTGCCGACCCGCACGGCGATCCCATCCCAACGCGCGATCTCGAGCTCCCCGAGGCCGAAGAGACGGTCCGGCTCTCAGCTGCGACCGAGGGTGATCGACTCGTCGTCCAGCGTATCCGTCATCAGGGCGACGCGGAACTCCGCTACCTCGCCGACGCCGGCGTCGAACCCGGTCAGCAGCTCACGGTCGTCGGCGTCGCCCCGTTCGGGATGGTGACCGTGCGGACCAAGACCGGCGAACAGTCGCTCCCAGAGGAAATCGCGCGGCTCATCGAGACTGTCACCACCGAGGAGTACGAACCCGAACCGGCCGCCTAGCGACCGGCAGCGATCGTCCACCCACCGGCGAGAGCAATAATAACGACTAGTCCACCGGCGAAGAACGCGACTGCCGGATCGGTGAGACTCAGCCCCACGAGTGCCTCACCAGCGCCCCTGCCGGTGCTTTCCGCTGCGGCGTCCGCAGAGACGGCGACGGACTCCTGGGCCACGCCATCGACGGCTCGGTGTGTCCACAGCGCAACGGCCATAGTCGCCGTCGCCAGAAGAAGGTACAGCGAGAGTACGCGCCCGAGCAGCCGTTCGAGCCGCGAGCGGTCGCGGTCCTGCCCGGCGAACAACACCAGCGCCTCGTTGCAGGGCGCGTACACCGTCATCTCGTTGCCTTTCTCGGAGTAGCCTATACCGGCGGGTTCGATGAGGTCCGCTCCTTCCAACCGGTCGAGGTGGTAGTGGACGTTCTGTAGCGAGGTCCCGACCTCCGCGCGGATCTCCGGCGGCGTTTGCGGCTCGGCGTAGATCGTCTTCAGGATGGCCCGTGCGGTCTCTGAGCCGAGCGCGTCGAACGCTCGCTCGGCGTCGACCCCACTGATATCGAGCACTCGGGGCTCGTCCGGGTCGGGGTCGGTGAACACCTGCGAGCCGAGGATTCCCATACCCTTTCTACTCCATCCGAGAGAAAACCCGTTTCGATGGTTCAAACGCGGGGTTGAGCTACCGCGCCCGCCGCCGCACGCCGACGAAGTACGCCGGCGTGGTGACGCCCCGGCGCTCGACCCCCGACTTGACGGCGAAGGCGAGCTCCCAGCCGCTGACGCGGTCGAACCGGGCCGCGATCTCGACCGGCGAGAGCCCGTAGACTGCTCGTCGGTCGTACCGACGATCCCCGAGCACGCAGTGGAGCCCGCTGGGCTCAACCACCGCACCGAGCCCGGCGACCAGCAGGTCGCGTTCGGCGTCACCGACCACGTGGAACATCGCGCTGTCGACAACGGTCTGGAAGCGGAGCCCCGCGTCAGCCAGCGCGTCGAGACGGCGGGCGTCCCGCACGAGGAACTACGGCGTCGACGCGTCGTCAGCGAGCCTTCTCACGGGCTTGCGCGATCGCCGTCAGCGCGAGGTCGATACCGAGCACGTCATGTCTGCGTCGTGGCGGTATAGCGACAGTTCGCCGGTCCCACAGCCCACGTCGAGTCCTGGCCTGCGTACAACACTGGTCTCTGCCAACCGGACGAAGGCGCGCTGGGCCGGCCGATGTCCCAGTTTGGCACGCCCGCGTGGGTGGCGTCGGAAACGTAAGCAATCGGGCGGGCACGGCGCGGATACGAGTCGGTGCTCACTGGCCTCCAGCAGGCGTGGCACCAAGCTAACCCTTCGGCTCGTGGCCGTTGCTCGCCGCGGTCTGAAGATGTCGCCCCAGACACTAACGACCGGCATCATCCCCTGGCGGCGTGCCGCGTCTGCCGGCTAACCCTCGTGTAGGGCGAGTCCCGTCGAGTGGGACCAGGCTTGTCGCACACCCGGGTTCTCCGCCACCTCACAGCTCGCTCGTGCGGACTCGGGGCGGGGACTAGAGGTGTGCATCGGCGGTCGGCGACCGGCGAAGTTACGCTTTTCGCCGTGTGGCTCCTGACCCGGCTATGGACGACTCGCTGGCTGACCACCCCGTCGTGCTGTTCGACGGCGTCTGCAACCTCTGTGCGTGGTCGGTGCGGTTCATCGTTGCCCACGATGACGGTCGGCTCCGCTTCGCGCCGCTCCAGTCGGACGTCGCGACCGACCTCCTTGCAGAGCACGGCCTCGCAGGCGACTACTTCGACTCGCTTGTCTACATCGACGACTCGGGCGCGTACATCAAGAGCGACGGTGCGGTCCGCATCGCGCAGCACCTCTCGGCGCCGTACCGGTGGGCCCGGCACGCCCGCGTCCTCCCCCGCGCGGCCCGCGACCTCGCGTACGACGGGCTCGCGCGGGTTCGCTATCGCGTGTGGGGGAAGAAGGAACAGTGTCTCGTTCCCGACGAATCGCTGCGCGAGCGCTTCCTCGATCAGACCGCGTAGTCGGCCTCGCGGATCTGCGCGTAACGACCCTTGCGGTAGGTGAACTTCGTCCATGTGTACTGGCCGAACAACCGCGCGCCGTGGACGCCCTGGCCGAGCGCGTCGCGCGTCCGGTAGAAGTCGTCGTCCGGGAGGATGGCGTCGACGACCGAGAACAGTGCGTCCCAGTCGTCTGGGCCGTAGTCGCGCACGATGTCGGCCATCGCGACGTTGCGGCGCACCTCGTCGCCGACCGCGCGGTGCCACTCGGCGTTGTACGCCCGGAGGTTCCCCTGGGCGGCGAGCCTACCGGCGAGTTTGCCCGTGCGGACGGCGACGTGGTCGCCGCCCTCGTGGAAGGCGCTCGTCGCGCCCATCGCCCCGCCGACGACGGCGACGTTCGCGGCGGTCGGCGACTCGATAGGTCGGGTTGAGGAGATGGGGTACGTCTCCGTCCCGTTCGCCTTCCCGCGGTCCGTCTGGAGTGGGAAGTCGTCGAGTTCGTATTCTGGGTAGGCGTGTTCGATGAGCCGCTCGATGTACGTCTTCCCCTGGGGGACCCGCTCGTCCTCTGGGCGGAGCAGGCGGTACTGCTCGCGGTCGGTCACATCGTCGAGGTTGAGCCCAATGGGCATGGTCAGGCCGACCCGAGCTACCTCGCCGTCGTTCGGGAACACCCACGGGTAAGCGGTATGGCCGGGCATGTAGCCCCACCAGAACTTCAGGCGGTCGTGCTCGAGCAGGTCGTCGGGGAACTCGCGGTACTCTTGATAGGCGATGTGGTTCGCGCGCGTCGACGCCATGTGCTCGAACTCGCCGTTCGGGAGCAGCGGGTCGAGTACCTGGCCCGTGACCGTCCGCTGTGGCCCGTCCGCGAGGACAAGATACTGGGCTTTGAGCTCCGTGCCGTCTTTAAGTTGGACAGTATGGGAGGGCTCGCCGGTGAGTTCGGAGTCGACCGCGCGGACACCGACCCCGACACGGTACTCGGCGCCAGCGTCCTCGGCGCGCTCGCGCAGCCAGTCGTCGAAGCGCGCACGGTGCATGGTGAACCCGAAGTTCGGGTACGACGACGCGATGCCCGTGTCGTTGAGATTCACCTCGGTCGTCGGCCCGACGAAATCCGCCCCCGTTAGCTCCCGGTGTTTGACGTGCTCGGGGATCGACTCGCCGAAGTCCATGATGTCGACCCAGTAGTCGAGGATGCCCGCCGCGTCGGTGGAGTCGGGCCCTGGCCCATCGCGGTCGAGTCGCGGCACTCCCTTCTCGACGACGACCGCGTCCGCGCCTGCAGCCGCCGCCGCCTGTCCGGCGGCTGAGCCGGCCGGCCCTCCGCCGACGATGACGACGTCGTAGTCCATACCCGTTCAGTGGACCGGTTCG
>CAYZJQ010000032.1:13310-22019 GCA_964478805.1 uncultured Halobacteriales archaeon
CGAACAGCGTGGCCGGCCGCGCTACAGTTAACACGGGTCCGCGTCACCGCCCGTCCATGACCGACAGCGTGCGCGTCGAGCGCGACGGCGACGTCGGACGGATTGTCCTCGACAGACCCGACCACAACAACAGCATGGACCACGCGACGGCCGAGGCGCTGCGCGGCGCTGCCGCCGACCTGTCGAGCGATGACGACTGCCGGTGTCTCGTCTATACGGGCGTCGATGGAGTATTCAACACCGGCGCGGACCTGACGACACTCGAGGGCGACGCGAGCGACGAGCCGCGCCTGAAGCGGCTGGCGGGAACGCTGCACGGTTTCGTTGAGGAGCTGGCACGCGCACCGAAGCCCGTCGTCTGTGGCGTCAACGGCGTCGTCGCCGGCGGCGGAGTCGGGACGGCGCTCGTCGGCGACGTCGTGCTGATGGCCGAGTCCGCGCGCATCCAGTTTGCGTACCCCGCCATCGGACTCTCCGCGGACGGCGGCTCGACGTACTTCCTACCACGGCTGGTCGGTTTGCGCGAGGCACAGCGGCTCGCCCTGCGCGACGAACCCGTGAGCGCCGCGGAGGCGGCCGACCTCGGGTTGGTGACGGAGACGGTCCCGGACGGCGAGCTCGCCGAACGACTGCGTGAGGAGGCTGCGTCGCTTGCCGCGGGACCGACACGGGGGTTCGCCGAGACGCGCCGGCTGCTCCGAACCTCTTTCGAGCATGGACTCGGCGAGCAGCTCGGTCGCGAGGCTGCGAGCCTCTCGGGACTGGCCGCAACCGACGACTACGCCGAGGGATTCGCGAGCTTCTTCGAGGAATCCGAGCCGACGTTCAAAGGTGAGTGAAATGAAGGTACTCACCCTCCGCGAAGGCGTTCACGGAACCGACGCCGCGGAATATACGGCCGCGTTGCGGGACTACTTGCCTGACCATGAGGTCGTCCACGCGCGAACTGCCGAGGCGGAGCGCCGCGAGGTGACGGACGCAGATGTCGTAACTGGCGTTGAGATGAACCCGGAGCTGCTTGACGTGGCCGAGTCACTGCGGCTGTTCGCAGGTGTCTACGCCGGCCATGGTCACCTCCCACTGGAGTCGTTCGAGGACCGGGGCGTCGGCGTCACGAACGCCGCCGGCGTCCACGCGCCAAACGTGACCGAGTACGTGATCGGAGCGCTGCTGTCGCACGTCCGGTCGTTCCACGAGTCCTACCGCCGCCAGGAGCGCGGGGAGTGGCGTTCGCCCGACGTGGGCGAACTCGCCGGCTCGACCGTCACCGTCGTCGGACTCGGCAACATCGGCGGCGCGGTTGCCGAGACGCTCGACGCCTTCCATGTCGAGACGATCGGCATCCGATCAACCCCGGCGACCGGCGGCCCAGCCGACGAGGTGTGGAGCCCTGCCCGGCTTCACGACGCGCTGGCCAGATCAGATGCAGTGGTACTCGCCTGCCCGCTCACTGACACCACCCGCGGGCTCATCGGGGGGGTGGAGTTCACGACGATGCCAGCCGATTGCGTCCTCGTCAACGTCGCCCGTGGGCCGGTGGTCGATACCGACGCTCTAGTGGCGGCGCTTCAGCACGACGACATCGGCGGCGCAACGCTCGACGTGACCGACCCAGAGCCGCTCCCGCCGGACCACCCGCTGTGGTCGTTGGGGAACGTCCAAATCACTCCGCACAACGCCGGACGGACGCCGGCGTACTACGACCGACTTGCTGCCTTGGTCGCGGAGAACATCGACCGCGTCGCGAAAGAAGGGTGGGACGCCGACCTGGAGAACCTCGTCGTACCTGTTTGGGGCCGGTAGCGGGTAGGTCCTACTCCAGCGGTTCGATGAGTTCAACGACGTGACCGTCAGGGTCCTTGATGAACGCGGTACGGGCGCTTGCGGCGGGCTGGTCGCCCGGTTGCTTCACCACGCCGTGATGGTCGACTGACGCGACCGTCTCGTCGACGTTGTCGACCGCGATCGCGATGTGGTCCCACGCAGTCCCCTGCTCGAACGCCGTCTCGCCCTCGGTGTCAGCGAGTTGGATCTCAACACCGTCGTTGTCGGCGACGTAGCGATGGCGGGTATCGCCGTCCTCGAACCCCCACGACTTCGTGAAGCCGAACTGCTCGTAGAACTCGATTGATGCTTCGGCGTCCGCGACGTTCAGACAGGTGTGGAGTATCTCGACCATAGTAACGTGTGCTACTGCTCTCTCGGTCACGGCCCGTATCAGCGTGGCGGCGCCGTCAGACTCTGCCAGCGAGCGATCAGCTCTGTGGTCCGCCGCCGCCGAAGTTCGAGATATCGTCCGCGGTGGAAAAAAGCGGACAGTCGTGGTTCTCCGGCAGTCGATGATCGGCACAGAACTGCCGTTCGCAATGATGGCAGTCGAACGGTTCGGTAGTATCGGTCCCGCAGTCGTTACACCGGGGCACGCTCTAACGGTTGGTAGCTCACCACACATAGTCGTTGCGAGCGTTCAGCCGCGAACGACGCCGGTACGCCCAAGAGCAGCGACCCACAACCAGATGTATGCAAACCGATTGGCGGGCGGTGACCGGCGGTGTCGCCGCCGCCGTCGCGTACCTTGGGCTGCTCGCTCTCCTCCCCGGATTAGAGGGCGTGCGGTTGGCAGGCGTCCCGCTCGTACTCGCAACCGGGCTAGTTGCGGGCGCCGCAGCCGGGGTAGCGGCGGACAGCGGTCCGACCGCTGGTGGCTGGCACGGGCTGCTCGCAGGATCGGTGGCCGGCGGTGCGTTTGCCGCGACGTTGGTGTATGTGTTCTTCGTCAACGAGCCGTACGGTGTCTTTCATGGCTTGAACTACGTCGTCGCGCGCTACGCCGCTTACTTCCCAGTGGTAGCGACGTACCCCGACACGGTTGTTGCCGGTCTCGCCGGCACTGGGTGGGCGCTCATCGCCGGGTTGGGTGGCTACGCCGGCCACGCCGCGCCACGCCGCGAGGGTGGCTCACTCATCGAGGAGTGAGCCGTGCCTGACAGGCACCACAGGGTCGTCCCAGCAGGCGATGGGGCATCCGTCATGACTGGCTCTCTCGGGACTGATAGGTCAGACCCACCCCTCCTCGACCAGCAGTTCGCCGTTTAAAACGGAGGCGCCGGCCGCGCCACGGATGGTGTTGTGTGCAAGACAGTTGTACTGGAGGCCGTCGGTAGTCTCTCGGAGGCCCCCAACCGAGATCGCCATGCCTTGACCCAGGTTTCGGTCGAGCCGTGGCTGTGGACGGTCCGGTTCGGTGAACACGTGGATCAGTTGGTCGGGCGAGGAGGGGAGTGGTGCGGATGGATACTCCTGCATCGCGTCGGCGGCCTCGTCGGGCGTGACGGGGGCGCGGGTGTCCGCCCACACGTTCTCGAGATGGCCGTCAATTGTCGGGATACGGTTACACGAGGCGGCGACATCCATCCCGTGGAGGTCGATCTCGGCGCCGTCGAAGTGCCCGAGGAGTTTGCGCGACTCCGATTCCATCTTCTGCTCTTCGCCGCCGATGTGCGGGATGGCGTTGTCGATGATCTCCATCGAGGTGACGCCGGAGTACCCGGCACCAGAAACAGCCTGCAGCGTCGAGACGCGCACGGATTCGAGACCGAACTCATCAAGCGCGGCAAGGGTCGGAATCATCGTGATAGTCGAGCAGTTGGGGTTCTTGAGAAGCACGCCGTCCCACCCTCGTTCGTCGCGCTGGACCTCGAGTACGTTGACGTGGTCCGGGTTCACCTCCGGGATGACGAGCGGCACGTCGGGGTCCATCCGCGCGTTCGAGGAGTTCGAGGAGACGACGTGGCCCGCCTCGGCGAGCCGGGGTTCGACTTCCGCGCCGACCGAGGAGGGCAGCGACGAGAACAGCAGCGGCACGTCGTCCGGCACCGCGACCGGCGAGGTCTCCACGACCTCGATGTCGGTCACGGCCTCGGGGATGGGGGAGTCGGCGCGCCACTTCGCGGCCTCCCGGTAGCTCTTGCCCGCGGAGTCGGGGGAGGCGGTCAGCGTCGCGATCTCGAAGTCGGGGTGGGGGTCGAGCAGCTGGATGAGCCGCTGTCCGACGGCGCCAGTGGCGCCAAGGATACCGATACGTACCATTATCTCGACTGCGGCGGCCCCACGCAAAACGGTGTCGTCGGGGGTAGGCGTTGCCCGCGCCGGGTGGCCAGGGTGGTCGACCCGGTCAGTCCTCGCCGGTCGTCCGAGCCGGCGACACCGCTAATCGTCGCCGGCGGTCGCGTCGAACTCCTCGCCGTCGCTGCCCGAGGCGGGCGTCGAGCGCACGTCGGCGTCGCGCCACGTCCCGCGCTTGAACCACGCGACGGCGATGAGCGCGCCGGCGACGTTGGAGACGACGAACCCCCACCAGATACCCACGGGGCCGAGCGGCGCGACGAGATTCGGGAGGGTGACGGTGACGCCGGCGACGGTGAGCGGGCCGCCGACCCCGAGCGCCAGCGCCGCGGCGACGGGGAGCCGGATGAACCCGAGGAAGGTGATGGCGATGGCCGCCGACACCATCGTCTTGCCGGCGCCCCGGAACGCGCCTGTGTACGCGCGCATGAACCCGATACAGCCGAAGGTGAGCGCGACGTAGCGGAGGAACTCCGCGCCGGTGTCGATGACCGCTTGCTCGGGGGTGAACACCGCGACGATGGGCTCGGGGAACACGAAGATGAGGACGCCCAGCCCGCCGAGGATGGCGAACATCCAGCGAGCGGCGAAGTCGGCGGCCGCCTCGGCGCGGTCCTGCTGGCCAGCGCCGATGTTCTGGCCGGCCATCGTCTCGACGCCGCGGGCGACGGCGATGGCGGGCAGGAAGATGACGGAGAAGACGCGGATACCGATGCCGAAGCCGGCGACGACGCTGGTCGAGAACGCGCCGACGACGAGCAGCAGCATGTTCACCGACAGCGAGCGGCCGGTCCCCTCGATGGAGGCCGGCACCCCGATGCGGAGCATCTTCCGGGCGTACGTGAGGTCGGGGCGCATGTCCCGCAGGCGGATCCGGACGCCGCGGGTCCCGGAGAACATGATGGCCATGCCGACGGCGGTGGCGACGCCCCGCGAGAAGACGGTGGCGTAGGCGGCGCCCTCGATGCCGAGCTCGGGGAAGACGATGGGGCCGAGCGCCCACCCGTTGATAAGGAAGGGGTCGAGCGCGACGTTCAGGATCACCGTCCCGAGCATGACCAGCATCGGCGTCACCGTGTCGCCGTAGCCGCGCATCAGGGAGAGGAAAATGAAGAAGCCGAACATCAGCGGAAGGCCGAGCGAGATGATACGGAGGTAGGCGACGGCCGCGGCAAGAACGTCCGGGCTCGCGCCGAAGAACCGCAGCAGGTCATCGACGACGACGAACCCGACCGCGCCGAGCACGATGGAGACGAGCACCGCGAACGCGACGGTCTGGGAGGCCGCGTACTCGGCCTGTCGCGGCTCCTCGGCACCGGTGTGTTGGGCGACCAGAACGCTCCCAGTCACCGAGACCCCGAACCCGAGCGAGATAATAAGAAACACCATCGGGAAAGCGAAGGAAATCGCCGCCAGCGCCGTCGTGGAGTACTGGCCCAACCAGAAGGTGTCCGCGAGGTTGTACGCCGTCTGAAGCAGGTTGGTGACGACAATCGGGAGCGAGAGATAGAACAGCGGCTTGCCGATGCCGCCGCCCGTCAGGTCGAGCTCCTCTTTTCCCTTGAACATCAGACGGGAACCTCCGTGACCGTTCGTCTGTCGAGTCGACCATCGAGGTACGCCTCCAGCAGTCGTCGCGCCTCGCTCGCTGACTCTTCGAGTACGACACCGCGGACATGCGCGCCGTTGATAGCCGTTACGACGAAGCGGGCGACATCCTCGGGATCACAGTCGGCGTAGCGGCCGGCCGCGACGCCGTCGCGGACCGCGCTTGCGACGGTTTCGCGCATCCGCTTGTCCAGCGCTGCCAGCCGCTCCCGGTACGGCTCCGAGTAGGGTGCGCGGGCCTTGATTTCCAGTAACGCGATCCCAAAATCGCTACCGGCCTCCGCCGGACCGAACACCGCCTCGACAAAGGTATCGAGCCGCTCGTCGGGATCCGCAGCGTCGCAGGCAAGCCGCGATTCGAAGTCGTCAATGAGATGTTCGAGGAACGCCTGGAGGAGGTCCTCTTTCGTGTTGTAGTGGTAGTGAAGCGCCGCCTTCGAGAGGTCCGTTTCGTCGGCGATGCGCTGCATCGTGAGATCGGCGAACCCGTGAGCACACAGCGCCCGGTACGTCGCCGACATCACCTCGTCTTCCGTGTCGCCGTCCATCTGTCGGAACTAACTGACTAGTCAGTCAAGTAGCTTCGGGTTTACCAGCGGGTGGGCAGTGGCGAGACGGAGAAGCGAGGCGGATTTACGCGGCGGCTTTTGCGGCGGCAGACTGCTTCTTGCGGGTGATGTAGCCGGCGATGCGGTTGCGGACACCCTTCGACTCGACGTTCGTGAGCTCGGCGACGACTTCCTTATTATGCTCAAAGTCCGTGCTGAACGCCTCGTCGTATCGCTCCATCAGGGCTCGTGCGAGCTTCTTGATGTAGGCGGGTTTGATGGCCATCTTACCAGTTCGGAGTTGTTGCCCGGGTAAAAAGCGTTCGACTCCCGTTGGGGTTGCAGTTACAACCCGTGGGACTTTCCTGACTCAACACCGCTCCTCACAAACCCGGTCGACGATGGTTCCTGTCGAGAGCACCTCACCATCGTAGCCAGGGTCGCGGGGGCTGGCGCGTCGTACCTCGCAGTCGATACTCCGTGCCGCGAGTGCCCGCTCGATCGCCTTGGCGTCGTGGTGCTGGTCGTGGCCGAGCACGATACGATCGGGGTCGATCCGCTCGATCGGGACGAAAATGTCCTCTGTGTGCCCGAGGTGGGCCTCGTCAACCGGGTCAAGAGCAGCGACCATGTCCCGGCGCTGGCGGTCCGGCAGCAGTGGGGCTTCTTTATGAGTCACGTTCTCCGAGCGCGCGACGATGACGTGGAGCTCTTCACCCATCGCCCTCGCCTCCCGGAGGTAGTGGAGGTGGCCTGGATGAAGGAGGTCGAAGGTGCCTTGTGCGACGATCTTCACCGGCCATCACCCTCGGTCGGGTCGAGCTCCGCGTCGATGTCTGCCTGCGTGAAATTAAAAAAGGCGTCCTCAGGGAGCTCGACGTCTACGACCTCGAGATCGCGGGGCTCGCCCTCGCGGTTGAACGCCTTCCAGTCGTGGCGGCCGTACGGCGCACCGATGATAATATGTACCTTCCCGCGCCCGAACGTCTTGAGGTCTTGGTTGGAGGGGCGTAACACGCCGTTGGGGTGTGAGTGTACGGAGCCAACGGAGTTCGAGGCGGTCGGGACGAGATCCGAGCGGACCGTCGCGCTCACCGGCGACGACGTGGTCCCGGGGATAATCAGCACGTCCGTCACTACGGTCCCCTCGCGGTCGAGCCCAAGGTCGCGGGCGTCCTCGCCACGGAGCAGGCCCATATACTCGTTCGGGTGAGCGTCCTCAGAGGCCGAGAGCGCGAAGTCGAGGGCGTCGGCAGCGATGGCCACCACGTCGCTCGACCGGAACAGCCGCATACTTGAATTGCGGGCGGCCCACAACTAAGGGTTGCGATAGGGGGTGTTCGCGCACGCCGGAGCCGCGAAATCGTCTGACGGAGACGCGACACGCGAGAGCGCGGTCTCGCCAGCGAAGTGACAACCCTTAACCCCAGAGAGTGCTCATCGCAGGCAAATGGTTCCACCTGCTGACGCCGGCGAGACGGCTGGCACTGCCCGAACGGGCCGCCGCGTCTATCGGCTCGCGCCGGACTGTACGTTTGAGGACATTGAGGAGGGAGCACTCTACCACGCCACGGTCAACGGCATCGTGCCGTACGGGGTCTTCGTCGACCTTTCCGAGCATGTCTCCGGACTCGTCCACGACTCGGTGCTCAATGGCGACTACGATGTTGGCGACGAATTCATTGTTGAACTTGAGGAGATCCGGGAGAATGGTGACCTCTCGTTCCACGAGGCCCACCCGACGAATGTCACGACTGTGGACGTCGCTCACGGTGAGGAGGTTGGCATCCGTGACCTAGCAGGCAAAATTGGCGGCGCCGTCCATATCGAGGGGGAGGTCGTTCAGATCAAACAGACCGGAGGACCGACGCTGTTTCAGGTGCGTGACGGATCTGGCGTCGTCCCCTGTGCCGCCTTCGAGGAGGCCGGCGTTCGCGCCTACCCGGAGGTCGACCTCGGGGACGTGGTGCGCGTCACCGGCGACGTGGAGAGCCGAGAGGATGCGCTCCAAGTCGAAGTCGCCGACCTCGCGACCCTGAGCGGCGAAGCTGCGAAGGAAGTCCGCGACCGGCTCGACGAGCGGTTGGCCGAGACGGCTGCACCGGCCGACGTTGAGCCGCTCGTCGAGTGGCCCGCCTTCGACCCGATTCGTGATGAGCTACGCGAGGTAGCCGAGCGGCTCCGCCGCGCCGTTCTCGAAAACCGGCCGATCCGCATCCGGCACCATGCCGACGGCGATGGGATGTGCGCTTCGGTGCCCGTCCAGCTCGCACTTGCGAACTTTATCACCGAGATTCACGAAGACGCACAAGCCCCCAGACACCTCCTCAAGCGGCTCCCCGCGAAGGCACCGTTCTATGAGATGGAGGACGTGACCCGCGACCTCAACTTCGCCCTAGAGGACCAGGAGCGTCACGGTCAGAAGCTC
>CAYZJQ010000033.1:0-21493 GCA_964478805.1 uncultured Halobacteriales archaeon
CCGCGTATGCCTCGGGGTCGAGCGTGTCGACGAATCGCGTCTCGACGCCGCGACGGCGGGCCGTATACGAGAGGTACGTATGGGTGCCGCCGTAGATGGACGAGGCAGAGACCACGTTGTCGCCTACGTCCGCGAGCACGAGTGTTGCGGCATCGAGTGCAGCCATCCCAGAGGCGGTGGCACACGCGCCACCGCCGTCGTGGAGCGCAGTCAGGCGCCGTTCAAGCACCGCAGTCGTCGGGTTGGAGATGCGTGAGTAGACGTGCTCGTCCGCGTCGCCCTCAAGTGCATACCGCCCGGCAGCCGTGTCCGCATCCGGAAAGGCGTAAGAACTCGTTTGGTAGATAGGTGGGGCTGCCGCACCGGTTTCGGGATCCGGCTCGTGTCCCGCGTGGAGACACCGGGTGTGGAAGCCGTGGTCGCGATTACTCATGTATCTCGTGCATATATCGCAAAGAATCTATAACCCAGAGTTACGGCAACATCTGCTCCGAGGCAGGCGATACGGACGAGCTAATGCCGACGGAGCGTCTACAGGCGGGCGTGACCACGGAGCGTCGCGATCGGGTCGCGCTCGCCGGCGTGGTGTTCGCCGTCCTGTTCGCGCAGGTGCTCCTGTACCCGGGCGTTCCGCAGCTAGTCGCTTCGCTCGGCGGGAGCGGACCGCTCGAAGCTGGGACGCCGTTCCTCGCCGCGGAGTTCGCTGGGTTCGTTCTCTTTGCTGGCGTGTGGGGCGCGCTGTCGGACGCCGCGAACCGGCGACGACCGTTCATTATCGCCGGCGCTGTCGGCGGCGGCCTCACGTACGGACTCCTCGCTGTCCTCCCGACGGTTCCGTTCTGGGTCGTCCTCATTATTCGGTTCGTCGAGGGGGCGTTCACTATCGGCGCATTCTCGCTTGCGGTGGCCGCGCTGATGGATCTGGGCGGCGGCAACGGACGCAACATGGGCGCCGCGGGCATCGCCATCGGCCTCGGGACGGGATTGGGGGCGCCCGTGGGCGGCCAGCTCTACCGGCTCGGCCCGCGCGTCCCGCTCGTTGTCACCGCTCTACTGATGTTGCTCGTCGGGGTCGCGGCGCTGTGGCTCCACGACCCCGAGCGCGACGCAGCGGGCGGACGGCCGGGGCCGCTCGACGCGCTCCGAAGCGTGCGCGACCGGCCGGCGCTGGCGGTCCCGTTCGCCTTTGGTTTCGCCGACCGGTTCACCGCCGGCTTCTTCGCGCTTGTTGGGGTGGCCTACTTCCAAGCGCGGTTCGGCCTCGACGCCGCAGCGACCGGGCTGCTGCTCGGTGCGTTCTTTCTCCCCTTCGCCCTCCTGCAGTACCCGCTTGGCGTGCTCTCGGACCGTGTCGGACGCGTGGGGCCTGTCGCGGCGGGATCGTTCTCGTACGGGGCCGTTATCATTGGGGTGGCGTTCGCGCCCTCCGCAGCGGTTGTAGCGGTCGTGATGGCGCTCGTCGGCGTGTTCGGCGCGCTCGCCGCGCCGGCGACTCTCGCGCTCGTGAACGACCTCGCCGACGTCGACGGGCGCGGGACGGCGACGGGTGGGTTCAACCTTGTTGGCTCGCTCGGCTTTCTCACCGGAGTCGTCGGGGGCGGCACGCTCGCGGGCATGTTCGACTACCGGACCGCCTTCCTCGTCGCCGGTAGCCTCGAGATCGCGCTCGCGCTCGCGCTGTTACCCGCACTGCTCCGGCTCGACACCGACCGTGTCGCGACCTTCGCCCGCAGCGACGACTGACGGAGAGCCGAGGAGAAAGCCGCCGGGCGCGGGGGACGCGAAACGGCGATGCCGACGGCTCTGGCGCCGGGTACGGTGACTTTTTACTCCGGCGCGGTCACGGGTGGCCATGGACATCGAGACGGTGCTCGTCCCGGTCGATGGGAGCGACGAGTCGGCCGAGGCCGTCGAGTACGGCGTCGCGATCGCGGCGGCGTACGACGCAAGCCTCCACGCGCTGTACGTCTACGGCGAGGGGGTGGTCCGCGGCGTCGAGGCCGGCGACGTCGAGGAGCAGGCGGTCGCTGCCGAGGCTGACTCGTTCATCGAAGAGGTGCGTACGCTCGCCGACGACGTGCCCGTCACCTCGGGGACCGCATCGGGCTTCTCGCTCTCGCAGCTCTCGCGACACCCGGGCAGCGTCGTCCTCGATGCCGCTGAGGAGGCCGCGGCCGACTTCCTCGTCGTCCCCCGCGAGTCGACGGCGGGCGGCTCCGGCGGCGTGCTCGAGAAGGTCGCGGAGTATGTCCTCGCGCACGCCTCCCAACCTGTCCTCTCGGTGTAGCTGAGCGAGGACCAGACTCTTGTCCGACACCCGCCACAAGTGGTCATGGACCCGACCGCTCCCTGGCAGCGACTGCTCGCGGAGGTCGATGACGCCGCCGCCCGCTACCGCGCGGACAGCGCCGAGGTCGTGACCGTCGAGCCGACGGACGTGTCGGTCACCGGTGCACCGCCCGGCCTTGTCTTGGTCGTCCCCGACAACGAGCACGCGGCGGTTGCGGAACTCGTGGAGACAGGCGAGTTCGCGCCGGCGGATACGCTCGTCGAGCCGACCAAAGATGTCGTGTTGATCGCCGTTGCGTTCGAGCGGACTGACGGCGCAGCCGTCATACTTCTGCCGTGTTATTACAAGCGGACGCCCGAGGAGGAAGGGATGCTCCGTGCTCAAGAGGGCCCGCTCGACGTCCGGGTGCGCGGGCTCGCAGCGACGGGGATTGTCGAGTTGAGGCACGACACCCCCGCCGCCCTGTTCCCGGCAACCCAGTTCGACGCCGAGTAAGGATTAGTCGTCGCCCGGCGACTCGGCTGGATCGGGCGTGTCGGGCGACTCCGTCGCCGCCGCGCCGGGCTCGTGCGTGTGGCCACACTCGGGGCAGGTCACCTCATCATGGCGCAGGGCGGCGGAGTGTTCGCGCACCTCACGCATCACCTCGGAGATGCGATCCTCCGCCGCGAGCTCCTCGTCGACGGAGAGCTCGACGCCTTCGACCTCGAGCAGGAACTTTGCCACCTCCGTCACCTCGTACATCAGGTCGTCCAACTCCTCGGCGGTGAAGAAGTCACACATCGCCCCATAGAGGAACGTCGCTCCGGCCTTCTGCACCTTACCCTCGAAGGAGGCGCGCGCCTGGTTCACTGCCTGTGGTGTGTAGGTGTCGGTCATGAAGGGGACGAGATGTGGGAGATTCTCACCAATCTTCGTCATTTCGACGCCGGTCTCGGTGCGGAAATCCGCACACAGCCGGGCGATAGCCCATTCGCGGGCAGTGATGTAGGTACGGTCGCGGAGGAACTCGTTGGCGCGGTCGTAAGTGGCGCCGTCGATCTTCGAGAACCGGGCGTACTCGCGGACGTCGGCCGGCACGTCGTCAGTCATCGGACCGTTGTCGGGCCCGTTCGGGTCGTCGGTCGCGCCCTCGTCGTGGACCCGGCGGACCGCCCGAGCGACCTCCTCACCGTCTGCCGCACCGGACGCGTCTGTCATGGCTCTGAATCCGGCCTGGTGTCGAAAAAGCGTATCGGCAGTGTCTGACGGTTGGCGTACGCGAACCGACGGTCACTCGCGCTCGCGCGCCCGGTCGTGGCGCGTTCGCTCAACGTACGCCGCCGCCGTCTCGTCGTCCTCGGTCTCGAGGAGCCGTTCGAGCCGGCGCTCGAACTCTTCGTCGGTGAGTTCGCCCGCCGCGTAGCGCTCCCGCAACCGGGCGAGCGGGTCCTGTTCCGGGTCGGCCTCCGTCTTCGGCTCAAGATTGGCGTCGGGCGACGCCGCACCGGTCGCGATGGCGACGAGAGGTAAGAGGACGGCGAAGCCGACGACCCACACCATCCAGAACCATGAGGCGCCCGCGAACAGCGCGAGGAACCCGGCACCAAGGACGAGGAGCGCGACGACGCCGGCGGCGTTCTCACGGAGATTCTCGTTCACGCCCATATGCGCACGCTCACCGTGGAGGGGTAAAACGCCGTCGCCGGGGGCTCCCGGGAGGCTTTTGCCCCGCCCCGGTCTCCCAGAAGATATGAATGTGTTGTTGGGGATCGGCGGCAGCGAGGACTCCTTCCGGGCGCTGGAGCGGACGCTCGAGCGGTCGCGGGAGGCGGGTGACACGCTCACCGTCGCAGTGCTCGACAATCCCGACTCGCCGGCGGAGCAAAGCGAGGTAGCCGGGCGCGCCCGCGACGCAGTTGCCGACGCCGGTCTCGACGCAGAGGTGCGGATGGTCGACGGGAATCCAGGGAGCGCACTGGTCGACCTCGCGGAGGCGGAGGGGTTCGATCGGATCGTGCTCGGCGGCGGCGAGACCAGCCCACTCGGCAAGGTCAAGCTCGGCTCCATCGCGGAGTTCGTCCTCCTGAACGCGACCGTTTCGGTGACGCTGGTCAGATGAGCCGCGTCTACCCGGACGAAGTGGCCGGCCCGTACGAAGCCCCACCACGGTCGTTCGAAGACCGCGAAGGCCGCGGGATTGAGGTGCGGTGGTTTGACGAGTCGGCCCTCGAGGCGCTCGTCGACATGTACGTCGCGTTCAACCCCGAGGACCGTGCCCAAGGTATTCCGCCGACGGGCGAAGAGGGCATCCGCGACTGGCTCGACGCCATCGCCGTCGACACTGGGGGCGTGAACGTCGTCGCGTGGCACGGCGAGGACGTGGTGGGCCACGCCACGCTCGTGCCCGACTTCGACGAGCCTGGCGACGCGGACGAAGACGCCTACGAACTCGCCATCTTCGTTCTTCGCGCGTACCAGAACGCCGGCATCGGCTCGCAACTCATGGAGGGACTGCTGGGCGCCGGTCGCGAGGACGGCATCGAACACGTCTGGCTCACCGTCGAGCGATGGAACAGCGCCGCCGTCGCCCTCTACGAGAAGGTCGGGTTCGAGCCTGCCGACACCGGGAGCTTCGAACTCGAGATGGCCGCCCGCCTCAGATAAGCTCCCGGCCTCAGCCCCGCACGTTCTCGCCGACCGCCGCCCCGAACCGGTCTTCGTCGCCGGTGCGCTCGTAGACGACCGTCCCACGCACGAGCGTCAGTTCAGGAAAGACGGCGTCGAACCCCTCGAACGGGGTCCAGTCGGACTTCCCGTGGAGCCGTCCCGCCTCGATGTGATCGACCGCTTCCGGGTCGACGAGCGTCAGGTCAGCGTCGTACCCCTCGGCGACACGGCCCTTGTTCGGCAGATCGAACACCGCGGCCGGCGTCGCCGCCGTCAGGTCGCGCACCCGCTCGTACGTGAGGTCCCCGGCCGCTGCCAATCCTAACAGAAGCGGTAGTGCCGTCTCGACACCCGGAACGCCCGAAGGCGCCTCCCAGATGCTCGCGGCCTTCTCGGCGCGGGTGTGCGGGGCGTGGTCGGTCGCAATCAGGTCGACGGTGCCGTCGGCGACGCGGTCGAATACGGCCTTACGGCGGGCGTCGCTGCGCAGCGGCGGGTTCATCCGGCCGAAGGTGCCCAGTTCGTCGAGGTCGCCCCGCGAGAGTAGCAGGTGGTGAGGGGTCACCTCGCAGGTCGCCCCTGCCTCGGCCGCAACGTCGATTCCTTCCGGCGTAGAGGTGTGGGCGATGTGGAGTGCGGCCGCGGAGTCGGCGGCGACCTCGCAGGCGCGCTCGACAGCCGCGGCCTCCGCTTCCGGAGTACGGAAGACGCTCCACGCGTCCGCGTCGTGGCGTTCGTGCTCGCCACCCGGCCGGACGGAGGCATCGAACAGCGTCGCGTCCTCGGCGTGGACCGTGACCGTCATGTCCTCGCTCGCCGCCCGCACGACGGCGTCAGCGAACAGGGCAGCGTCGATGCCCATCTCGCCGGTGGAGTCCGCTAAGAAGACCTCCCCGAGCGCGAACAGCGGGCGGGCGAACAGCGACTCTGGGGCCCAGTCCCCGATCACGCCGCCGTTGATGCCGTAATTGACGAGCGACGCGGCCGCAAGCTCCGCCTTCGCGTCGAACCGCGCGCCCGAGGTCGTTGGCGGATCGGTGTTGGGCTGGTCAACGACGGTCGTGACGCCGCCCGCCGCGGCCGCGCGCGACCCGGTCGTCCACGTCTCCTTGTGTGGGAAGCCCGGCTCGCGGAAGTGGACGTGCGTGTCGATCATCCCTGGAAGCAGGAGCCGGTCGGCGGCCGCGACGACCCGCTCGCCCTCGTCCGGCACGAGGTCGGCCGCGACCGCCGTGATCGTCTCGCCGGTGACGCGTACGTCGCGGGTCCGGCCGTCGGCGAGGTCGGCGTTGCGAAAGAGCATACCCCGGCTGCGCCGCGTGCAGTGGTAAGTGTCCCGGAGCCGGGTACCGGGTCACGCCCCGTCAGGCGTCGCCACACCGAGACCACGACGGCCGCGAACACGGCGAGGGCGAACGACACCGTCGGGGGGAGAACAGGCAGTCGGGTCACGACAGCGACCGCCACCGCAAGCCCCGCCAGGTAGTACCCGGCGCGGGTGGCGCGCGCGCCGCGAGCGAGCGGCCTGGCGAGGGCGGTGCCGACGGCAGCGAGGAGTGTCGTCACGACGAGAGGCGCGGTGACGGCCGCGTATCCGGCGGCCGCGCCGCCGAACACGGCGAGGGCGAGCGTCGCCTGCAGGTGGGCCGCCCGCCGGCAGAAGGTGCGGTATCCACGACCGGTCCAGAGCCGGCGGACGGACAGCCGACGCAATCCGCCCGGAAGCAACCCGGCGCGGCCAGCAGCGACCACGATCGCGGCGACGGGGAGCGCGACAAGCACGGCGACCCCGAGCCGTGGCGCGGCGGTCGAGAGGAATGCCAGCCACAGGACCGGGAGCCCGAACAGAAGGACTTGGACGCCGCCGTAGTAGACGACGGCCGTGAACGGGTCGACGGCGGCATCGCGGTCGGTGGTCCCACAGTCGCCCAGCCGGTAGCGGGAGGGCGACATGGTTGACGCGTCAGCCCGCCCGTCACTTCAGTCCGCCGGCGGTACGGTCGCACCCGCATGCGGCGACCTCACCCGGAGGCCAGTTGCTCAACCGTCGCCGCGCGGTCGCCGACGAGTGCACTCTCGATCGCCCGTGCGACCGCGACGGGGTCGCCGTCGCCGCCTGCTCTCGTGACGCTGCCGACTGAGTCGGGGTCGAAGGGGACGTCCAGCGCCGCGTACACCGGCTTGAGCACCGCGGCGACCGCCGCGTGGTCGCGGACGACGACAATCCCGGCGACCTGTGCGACGCCCTGCGCGACGCGCTGTGCGAGGCCGACGAGCTTCCCGTCGGCGGACAGGGAGTGTTCCCCCGGACAGAACGTGGCGGGAGGTTCGCCACGCTCGGCAGCGACGCCGACGGCGGCGAGCCCCCGCTTGACGGCCGCCAGCGTGGCCTCGTACCGGTCGTCCATTCCCCGCCGGCCGTCCGCGACCCGCTCGAACCGGCAGAAGGCAACCGTCGTCCCCGTGTAGGCAACGGCCCGGCCGCCGGTGTCCCGCTCGTACGGGGGAAAGCCGTGGTCGCGGGCAGCCGCTCGGGCACGGTCATAGCCGGCCGCACGGGTGTCCCGTCGGCCGAAGGCGACCTGTCGGTGGGGCGACCACGCCCGGACGGCCGCCTCGCCCGTCTCGGCGACGTCGGCACGGAGCGCGTCAGTGACTGCCCGGTCGGCCGCGACGCTGGCGGCACGACCGCGGATGGCGCGCATACCCCCGTTCGGGGATGGTGAGGCTAAAGGCTCGCGCCCGAAGGCGGAAGTCGACCGGCGCCCTTGACCGACCATGAGCTACCCGTTCGGTATCACGGGCGCGGACGTGTGTTTCCTCCACTGGCCGGTCGACACCGACGAAGTGGCCGCCCGGGTTCCCGACGGCATTGCGGTTGACACCTACGACGGCTCCGCGTGGGTATCGGCGCTCCCCCACCGGATCACAGGGGCCCGCCTCGCCGGGCGGCACGTCCCCGTCCAGCCGTTCGCACAGCTGAACGTCCGGACGTACGTTCGCCGCGGCGACGAGCGCGGCGTCTACTTTCTCGACTGCGAAACGGCCGATCCTGTGGGTGCCGCCATCGCCCGTCGCGGCTTCGGTGTCCCGTTCGTGTTCGCCGACGCGACGGTCGAAACGAGCGGCGACCGGATCACGTTTCGATCGCGGCGCCGGGCGCGCACCCGCGAGGAGCAGGCCGACGGTGCCCGGCCGGCGTCGGGCGACCGCCGGTTCGACGTGCGCTACCACTCGACCGGTCCGGCGACCGAGGCGGCCACTGGCTCGCTCGCCGAGTTTCTGGTCGAGCGGAAGCGGTGGTATCTCGGCGGCGACCGGCTCCGAGTCGGCCGCATCGAGCGCGAGCCGTGGCGCGTCGGGCCCGTCTCGGTCTCGCTGCGGACGGATACCCTGACGCCGGCACTTGGGCTGACGCTGGCCGGCGACCCCATCGCCCAGTATAGCCCAGGCTACGAGATGGCCGTCGCGGCACCGGAGCCAGTAACACGCGAGGGGCGGGCGTGACGCCGCCCGTTCAGCTGTCCGCCGCCATCCTCGGGCGGTACAAGCGGGTCTCGCTGTATAATTCGCCGTACCCCGCCCACGATCGTGGCCATGCGGTCGACCTCTACCCCGGGGAGAACGGCGGGCCAGCCCCCTCGCCGGTCGCCGGCGAAGTGCTCGATACACGCACGGTGCGGTGTCCGCCCCGTGACTACGCCGTTGCGGAAGACCATCTTGTTCTCGTCGATACGGGCGAGTGCGTCGCCCGCGTGCTCCACGTCAAGCCCGCCGTCGAGCCAGGCGACGAGGTGGCCGTCGGCGACTCGCTTGGAACCCTCGTCCGATCCGGGTTCTTCGGGCAGTGGGTCGACGACCACATCCACCTCGGCTTCCGCGCGCCGGACGCGAACCCGTACCGAGCGTCGGGGTCGCTCCCGCTCGCACTCGAGGTGGAGGTGACGCCGGTCGCGTGGGACGGGACGGGGACGATCGTCGAGGCAGGGGCGACGCACGTCGCACTCGACACGCCGCGACACGACGGCGAGGGGTTCG
The DNA here is from genome assembly GCA_964478805.1 of uncultured Halobacteriales archaeon. Taxonomy (GTDB): domain Archaea; phylum Halobacteriota; class Halobacteria; order Halobacteriales; family Haloarculaceae; genus Halosegnis. The sequence continues at coordinate 8,978 of CAYZJQ010000033.1, forward strand.
CCGCGCTCGCCAGCGACGAAGGGATTCCACTTGACGGCGGGCTTGTCCACTACGCCGGCGGCGGAGCGCTCCGGCCGTACGAGGGGAGTGTGTCGCTGCTCGGGCAGCGGGTCGGGACGGCGGCAGGCCGGAATGTCACCTGGGACGACGTCGCCGTATGGGTCCGCGGGGGGAGCGCCCGCCAAGCGACGGGACTGTCGCTTGGCGCCTCGCGGGTCGACGTCGGGGCACGGCTCGTCTTCCACGAGGGACATGACCTGTCGGTCGGCGAGACCGTCCGCGTCGAGATCGAGCCGACGGCCGAGGCCGTCCGGCTGAACTGACCCACAGGGCTTTATTTCGCCGAGAGGAGGAGCCCGCATGGACGAAGGCGCGCTCGACGACCTATCGTATCTCATGCGCGCCGCGGTGCGGGTGCGACTGCTGGACCAACTCGCCACGGAGGGGCCGGTGGCACGCAAGCAACTCCGCGAGAGCGGTGTCGCACGGGAGACGCTCCGACGGACGCTCGCGGAGTTCGAGACGCGCGGCTGGGCGACGGGCGCAGGGAACACGTGGCAGGCGACGCCGCTCGGCAGTCACCTCGCCGAGGCTGTCACGACGTGTCTCGACGAGGTGGCGGCCGCGAACGAGGTGGCCGACGCCGTGGCACTGCTCCCTGAGGGTGCGCGGGCGCTCGGGCTGGAGCCGTACCTCGACGCCGAGGTCGTCGCCGCCGCCCGGGGGGACCCGACGCGGCCGGTGCGGCGAGCGCTCGAACCGCTGCAGCAGGCGACCGACGTGGATCTGCTCGCGGGCGCGGTGACCCTCGAGGCGCTCGTCGCCTCGACCGACGGAGTCGAGAGCGGACAGCGGTTCCGCGCGGTCTTTGACGCCCCGACCACCGCGGCCATCCGCGAGAACGAGGACCTCGCCGCGGCCGTCGAGACGCTCTTGGCGGCCGAGAACGCGCGGCTGTGGGCGGTCGACGAGGAGTTCGGCTACAGTGCTGGGCGCGCGGATGAGGTGGTCGCGTTCGGGCTCAGCGACGCCCATGGCGCGCCGACGGCGTATCTGGAGACCGACGACCAACGAGTGGGCGAGTAGTTCGCCGGACGGTTCGCGGAACTCGCCGCGGCAGCCGACCCGCTCACCCTCAACGACCCGTGAGCGCAGCCCACGACGTGGGTCCGACCCGGCCGGCGAGGCTATTTACGACCGGAGCGTACCCTGAGTCGACCGCCGGCGGTCGTCCGCGGGGGGACGGACGCCGATTCTGGCGGTCACTTTCGTACACCTCAGCGAGCCGACGGCGCGTGGGTCAGGCCGGCCCGCTGGCCGGCCGCCCACCCGGGCGAGCGTACAGCGAGTAAACCAGACACGCGAATCCAAGCGCGGCGAGCAAACCGGCGCCGAGCACGCTCGCCAGCTGGTCGACGTCAAGTAGCGCTGCGAGCCCGCCCCCGAGCGACGCCAGCGTCAACAGCCCGACACCGAGTGCGAACGACCGTAGCGACGCTCGACCCGTCCGGCGGTACGCCCGGTACGCGAGGTGGGTGACAACCCCACCGAGAGCGACCGCGATCGCGACGACGAGGACGACGCCGAGCGCAAGTGAGGTGTGGTGCATGGGTCCGAGCGCGAGGGGAGCAGTTAGGAGTCTATCCGAGCAGGTACCGGAGCGCGGCGTGGTCGCGGACGACACGCAGCCGTTCGATGGCAGCATCGACGCCGAACACGCGGCCGGCACCGGCGGCGCCGAGGCCGAACAGCAGCGCCGCGTAGACGAGGTGGGAGTCGACGACGAAGCCGTGTGCGACCGGGAGCCCGGCCATGAGCCCGCCCTTGAGGCTCGCCGCCCAAAAGAGCAGCATCATGACTGCCCCCCAGAACGCGTTCCACCGGAGCGCGGCGCCGAGGATGACGCCGAGCCCGGTCAGCGTCAGCCCGGCCATGACGAGAACGTCGACCACCGGGTTACCGGCCATCGCGGCAAAGGTGCTTTTGAACGGGTTGCCGGCGGGAATAGCGTTCGCAAGGAAGCCCGCCGCCGTCCAGTCATTGCTGGAGGAGGCATCAAGGTAGGTGACGACCTTGGTCAGTCCACCCTGGAGCAGGATCCACCCCATTGTGACTCGCATCGCGACGAGAGCGTAGCCGATCCACCCCTCCGAGTACTCGAAGTTGGTTTCGTGACCGAACAGTTCCGCTTCCATCTCTCTGTTGTCAACGGACATCGGGTCTCACCGGACATGAGACGGTACGGGGAAGAACCACTTCAACCGGGGACGCGAATCCCAGAGACTGGGAACGGGCCGGGCTGGACCGCGGGCTCACCCCCGCTCGGCGCGCCACCGGTCGCGTGCGGCAGTGTACGTCTCGTCGGCCTCAACGCGGTTGTACCAGACCTCGAACACCAGCGCCGCCTCGCGCTTGTCGTGGTCGGCCCAGTGGACCGGGTCGCGTGCGGTTCCCTCGTCGTCGTACTTCCGGCCGCCGGGGTAGCGCGCGTACCGCATCGCTCGCGTGTACCCCATCTGGAGATACTTGCGGGCCATATCCATCCCCGGGAACTCCTCGTTCGCGCGGTACTCGCGGAACTTCTCGTAGATGGCCGCGCCGGCTTCATCAGCCGTCTCGCGGTCGGCGTACCCCCATAGCGGCAGCAGCTCCGACTTGTACGGTTCCACCTTGAATGCGCCCTGTTCGCCGCGCTCGACACGGTACCGCTCCGGCTCGGCGCGGAAATCCACGTCGTACTCCGGGCCCTCCGTCTCGTTCGGCCGGGGATCTTCCTCGCTCACATGCGGGAATCGGGGCGGCGCCCGGTATCGCTTGCGCCGGGCCGGCACGCCTATACCGCCTGGGCCGCGAGCAGCGGCATGGACCGCCAGCAGGTCTTCGCGCTGTTCATGGTGCTGTTGATGGTGTTCTCCTCGGTAGCGTACGCCGCGTCGCTCGTCCTCTAGTCCGTCCCCCACACGTCGCCGAGTGGGTGGTCGTCGAGGGCGGCGTCGCCGCGCTCACGCGAATGGTGCGGTCCGTCCGCGTCGTCCGTGCCACCGGCGCGCTCCCATCCACCGGCACTGTCGGCGCCCGCGTTCGCGGCGCTCGGGTCGAAGGCAGGGAGGTCGGGACGGGTCACGGCGGCCACTTGATCGGCGAACCATGTCGGGAGGTCCCCGTGGGCACGCTCGAACAGGTCGAGCAGGGAGCTGTCGGCCAGATACGTCGCCCCGTGGTCATCCGGGGCGCGCACCACGCGGCCGGCCGCCTGGATGACCGTGCGGAGTGCCGTCCGGTAGTACCAGCCCCACTGCCCTTCTTCAAGCCGGCGGGCGACCCGGGAGTCGCGCGTGTTCGGGTACGGCGCCTTGCATATCACCTGCCACCGACAGAGGTCGCCGTGTAAATCGAGCGCCTCCTCCATCTTCACGGCGACGAAGACGGCGTTCGAGGCCTCGCGCTTCCAGCCGGCGAGCGCGTCGTCGCGGCTCTCGCGGTCGTGGGCCCGTACCCGGCCGCCGACGCCCATGTCCTCGAGGTGGCTGACGAGACGGTCGGCGATAGCGTAGCTGTGCGCGTGAACGAGCCCCTTCTCCTCGGGGTGGCGCTGCATCAGCCGCACCACGGTACGGGCGACCTTCGGGAGCGTCTCGTCGCGGTGGTCATACGTCATCTTCCCGCAGGTCACGTCGTACAGCGGGCGGTGCTCGAGGGGGAAGGTGTGTGGGACATCGACCAGCGCGACGGTCGCAGGGTCGAGTCCGGCGCCGGCACAGAACGCCTCCTTGTTGAGGATCGTCGCCGACAGCAGTGCGAACTTATTGCCGCGGTCCCAGACGGTATGATGGAGGTAGCGGGCTGGGTCCATCGGCTTCACCGTCACGGCCGACCCGGCGCCGTCGGCCTGGTCGACTACCCACGTGGTCGGGCTCTCGGGATCGCTCGCGTCCTCGAGGAACCAGCCGAGCTCACGGACGAGCTCGGCCAGGCGGTCGCGCTCGGCGACCTCGGCGCGCGACAGCTCCGACTGCCCGCGTAGCTCCTCCTGCCGGCGGCCACACACCCGGAGGAGCCGCTCAGCGTACCCCTCCACGTCGGCCAGCCCATCGACCGCGGGCGGTTCACAAGCGTCCCAGACGGGGACGCGCGCCGGCGAGAGGTCTATTGTCGCGTACATCTCGGCCCATTCCGCGAGCCCGTGCGCCTCGTCGACGACGACCACGTCGCGCTTGCCGAACACGTCGGAACCGGCCGTCTGCATGAAGTACGCGAGCGTCATCGCTGCGATGGCGCGGTTCGAGGCGATGGCACGGTCGGAGAAGTACGGACACCGGTGTTTGACGGGGCAGTCGAACCCCGTCTCGCGGGCACACGGCGCCTCGGAAACCGGCGTCTCCGTTTCGCCGGGGAGGATACAGTCGTAGTTGGACTTTCCCCGAATGACGGCGAAATCGTCGAGCAGTTCGTCGCCGGCCACGTCATCGAGCTGGGAGACCTGTGGCGTAGTGTAGTAAGCCCCGTGGGCATCAACGGGAGCCGCCTCGCCGGGACGGCGCGCACAGCCGGCGACCGCTCGCGCGAGCAATGACTTGCCGCTCCCGGTCGGCGCCCGGACGAGAACCACGTCGTTGCCGGCCGCGAACGCCTCACGAATCCGCGCGAGTGCCGTCTCTTGGGCACCACGGAAAGAAGGGGCGGGAAACTCCGTGGTCAGCCGCTCGGGGTGCACGCCCGGACGGACCCGCGCGAGGGGTGTAAACCGCTCGGTCGCGAGCAGGTCACTCGTCGGTGGCGGAGAGGGCAGCCACGTCCGCGGCCGATGGGTCGTCCGGTAACCGCTCGATACAGTCGTAACACAATAGATGGTCAGTCCCGTCGGCGAGTTCGAGCGTCAGCCCGCCCGCACCATCGCCGGTGAACGTCCAGAGGTTCGCGATCCCACCGGCGATCTGTACCGGGCGGCCACAGCCGTCGCACGGGGCCTTCGACATACGCCAGCTACGGGCCGGACTCGAAAGACCCTGCCGCCGGTCAACTGTCGGTGCCGCGGCCCGAGCCGCTTGGGGGCGAGACGAACAAGGCATCGACGACCGCGAGCGTCGCCACGAGCGCGCCGGCGGCCAGCGCCGCGTGGAGTGACAGCGGTGAGACGGCCCCGGTGAAGGCTGCGAGCATGAGCGCAAGAGGAACGACTGCCAGTACGAGGTCGTACCGCGAGAGGGCGGTCACGCGGTGAACCACCTTCGGGACGGTGCCGTCGCTCGGGGATTGGTGTGTGCTCGAAGCCATCAACTGGCAGATATGCACTCGGACGACAAAAAAGTAACTTCGAGTGTTCTCGAAGGTTCGCCATAACTTATTGTGCACGCCGAGTCCGTCGGCGTGGGGTTAAGGCGTTCGCGGCCGACCTCTGATTATGAACGAGGCCGGAATCGACGCAGGCGGCGGGGCGACGGACCGCCCCTGGGTGGTCGCGTGAGCACCGAGTCGCGGGACGACGCGTGGGCTGGGCCGGAGTTCGGCGAAACGTGGGTGTACGAGTCGATCATTGGGGCACTCCCGGGCATCGACCTCCCGCGGGCGGGCGCAATCGCGATCCAGATCGTCGTGTTCCAAGTCGCGGTGGTCGTGTTCGCGTGGTACTACCAGCTGTGGGCGGCGGCGATCGCCGGGACAGCCGCGGTGCTGATCGCAGCAATCGGGAGCGTCGAAATGCTACGGATCAGTTCGCTCGCCCGGAGAGCGGGCGTTCCGGAGTCGTACGGACGGCTCCTGTTCGGGTCGAGCGTCGAGGTCGTTTTGGGGGTGCTCTCGTTCGTCGCGCTGGTCACCCATCTGTTCGTATTCGATCCCGCAAACGCAGCAAACCCGCTCGTCCGGTCGCTATTCGGCCCTGAGCCGCCGGTCGTAGTCGTCTATCTCACGTTGTTGGTGCTGTGGGACGTATGTTACCGGATCGGGACGGGCTGGTGGGCGTCGGTCGTGGCGCTGTGGCGGTCGGCACGGTTCACCTTCGACCGGCCGACCCGCCGAACGCTCGCTCGAGCGGACCTCGAGACGATGGGGTTTGGCGTGACACAGCTGGTGCTGGTCCCGTTTATTATCGAGTTTCCCGTGCTTCTATTCGCGGTGCTCGGCCACGTCGTTGCTGTCGTAGCAGTCACTGGACTGTCCGTGGTGTTGTTGCGGGTAAGGAGTGGGCCCTTTACTGCTCTGACTTGATCTCTTTGAACTGATCGAGGAGTGCCTCGGCTGAGTCGCCTGTGTCGTAGCTGACGCTGCCGTGGTACTGTGTGCGTTCGTCGTCGGACCTGACGTCCACGTCCGACGCGTGCGCTTCTCGCCGCTCGTGCTCCGCTTCGTCGTAGTTACCCATTCCCATCTGATGACACCTCGGTTGGCGTGTGGATGCCGGACGCTCCGGTGCGTCAGTCACACCCACACACGGCAACGGTTGTCACTTGCAAACTATCGTATATTAAGTTGTTGGTGAATCGGCGCCGGGACGCAGGTCACAACGGGTTAGTGTGCTGGCGTCGTAATTCGCCCGTGGCAGGGCCGTTACGGTTCCGTCGGTCGAACGCGGCGTGGAGCGAACAGCGGGTCGAAGAGCAGTTGCTCCGACCGCTCAAAGACGCGTTCGGGGCTCGTCTTCAGCGACCATGGTTCACCCCGCCGAACGGCTACGAGGCGCGACGGCTGGAGATGGACAATGGTGACTTCGCGCTGTTCTGTTGGACTGGGAACGGGACTGCCTACTGGCTGGGGAACACGACGACGCCAGAAGCATTGTGGCGCACGGACAAGTACGATTTCACGGAGGTGCCCTATCCCGTTGCCCGGTGGGCACAGCGGGAACTACTTGCGCGGCTCGAGGTCGTTGACCCGTGGCTGGCGGGATACGACCACGTGGCCTGGTTCTTTCTCCCCGTCTTCCTCTCGAAAGACGGCCGGGACACAACGCGCGCGTTCTTCGCGGACCACGCGGCCGGGTTTCCCGACGCGACGCGCGACGAGGCACTCGAGTTCTTCGAACGAGCCCTCGCCACCGGAACCCTCGACGAGCACCGCTACACGATGGCGTCGAAGCTCGGCACCAGTCAGGGGATGGACGTGGGACGGATGGCCGCAACGATGGCCGAGTTCACCGTCGCGAAGCTCCTGGCGAACGCCGGACTGGAGTTCGAGCCGGAGATTGAACTCGACAGCGGCCACGCGCTCGACTTCCGGGTCGCGGGCGAACACCTCGTCGAGGTGACCCGTCCCCGCCCGCCAGCGCGACGCTCCCGAGCCGACACGCCCGTCGCCGCGCTCCGGGAGACGGCCGACGCGAAAACGACCGACCAACTCCGCGCACACCCGGCGGCGACGCTGTTCGTCGACTGCTCCTCGTTCCGCGACGACGAGTGGGCCACTCTCCGAGCGGAACGCCCCAGCGTGGACCACCGACCGACGGTCGTCTTCCGAGCACGCCCCGACGGCCACGTCGAGGGATACCGCGTCGGCACGCTCCCGTTCGACCTCGGCAACGCGATCGTGTGGGTTGAATAGACTGCCGGTCGGTCCTCCAGTCCGCCGACGGGCGTGGTTGTGCGTACCACGCAAAGACCGCTCGCGACTCAGACGGGAGCGTTCAGAAGGAGAGGGGTGCAGGTCCGTCCTCGCCAATGGCCGGGGCGTCGCGGTCGGAGTAGCCTTTGCGGCCGATAGCTTCCTCAGAGACGGCCGAGCGGGCCGCGAGCTTGGCGCCCTCAGCGTCCTGATACGTCGTCTCGCCGAGCCGGCCCAGCACCTCACCGAACGTCTCCGAACCGTCCTGTAAGTCGAGTTCGGTCTCGCCGTACGCGTCGATGAGCTCCGTCGCGGTTGCCGGGTAGCTGTGGTCCTCCAGGTTTGCATCCGCATCGGTCATGAACCGCATAACATAGTCTGTGGATGAATCTTTAATGAATTTTATGCAGGAACGGCTCTTTACAATAGTAATTCATTAAGGTTCTGAAAGGGAGAAGCGGTTTGTCCACGGCGCCACCCCACACAGTATGGACGAAGCTCCCGAGCCGTCGGTCGTCGCCGACCTCCATGCACACACGACGAATTCCGACGGCGGGATGACACTCGCCGAGGTGCCCACCGCCGCACGCGCGGCAGACGTCGACGTCGTCGCTATCACCGACCACGACCGGACACACCCGGAGCTCGACGCCCCTTGGGAGCGTCGCGATGGCGTTCTGCTGGTTCACGGCATCGAACTCCGCGTCGAGGCCCCAATCGAACGCGTCGACCTGCTCGGCTACGCCGTCGAGCCGACGCCCGCGCTCGAACGTGAAATCGAGCGGCTACAAACCGACCGCGCCAAGCGCGGGGCGCGGATGATCGAGCGCGTTGAGGCTCATCTTGGCGTCAATCTTGACATCGAAAGCCGCCGCGGCATCGGTCGGCCGAACATCGCCCGTGCCGTCGCCGAGGCCACCGAGATGACCGTTGAGGACGTGTTCGCCGAACTCATCGGCAACGACGGCCCGTGTTACATAGCGCGTGAGGTCCCCGACTTCGAGACCGGCCGCGAGTTGCTCGCGGACGCCTGTGCGCTCGTCGGCCTCGCCCACCCGCTCCGCTACGACGACCCCCGTGGTGCGCTCAAGCTGTGTACCGACCTCGACGCCGTCGAGCGGTGGTACCCATACGGTCACGACATCGACGTCGGTCCCGTCGAGGCGGCCATCGACGAGTACAATCTCCTCGAGACCGGCGGGAGCGACGCTCACGATCACACGCTCGGACGGGCCGGCCTCAACGCCGCGGCATACGGGCGCGTGCGCGACGCCGCAGGGTTGCCAGACCCGTAGCGGTTTTTACGGTTCGTGGTGTAGGAGATAGTATGCAGTGTCACTACTGCGAGCAGGAGGCCGCCGTCGCGGTTGAGAAGGACCACATCAAGGTCGGCCTCTGTGAGGAGCATTTCCGAGATCGTCTTGAGGAGCTCAAGCGCGACGGATGGCTCGACGAGCTCCGCGAGGAACTCGACATCGACCGCTCCTAGCTCGCTCGCCCCAGCCCCCGACGCCCTCCAGCCCTCTGAGCACCTACCCCCTACTCGATCTGGACGCCGCGCTCCGCCAACAGCGCGCGGAATCCATCCTCGTCGAGGACGGGGACACTCTCCGCCTCAGCGGCGTCGAGCTTCGTTCGACCCGGGTTCTCGCCGGCGACCAGGTAATCGGTGTTCCCCGAGACCGAGGACGTGGCGTTCGCGCCGTGCCGCTCCACGAGCGTCTCGGCGTCCCCGCGCGTCAGCCCGTCGAGTGCGCCCGTGAACACGATGGTCAGCCCCGCGAGCGCGTTCCCCCTCTCGACATCGGTCGCCTGCGGAGTGACGTAGTCGAGCAGCCCCTCGATGACCGCCTGGTTGCGCTCGGAGGCGAAGAACTCACGGATCTCGTCGGCAACGACCGCGCCGATGCCGTCGACCGCCTCGAGCTCCGCGCGCGAGGCGTTCCGGACGGCCTCGAACGTGCCGAAGGCGCGCGCGAGGTCGGTCGCGACCGTCGGGCCGACCTCCGGGACACCCAGGGCAACGAGGAAGTCGGAGAGCGCGGGCTCACGGCTCGCTTCGACCGCGTCAAGGAGATTGTCGGCGCTCGTCTCCCCCCATCCCTCCAGCTCGGCGACCGCGTCGCGGTCGAGTTCGTAGAGGTCCGGCAGCGAGGCGACCAGTCCCGCGTCCATCAGCTGCCGAACGGACTTCTCACCGAGCCCCTCGATGTCGAGCGCGTCGCGGCTCGCGTAGTGTTCCACCGCGCGCTGGAGCTGGGCGTTGCAGGCCAGCCCGCCGGTACAGAACGCGAGCGGGCCGTCCCGCTCGACCGCCGACGCACAGACCGGACACCGGTCAGGGAACCGGAAGTGGCCCTCGCCCTCCTTCTCCAGCACCTCGTCGACGTGTGGGATGACGTCGCCCGCGCGCTTCACGCTCACCTGGTCGCCCACGTTCACCTCCAGGTCGGCGATCTGCTCGGGGTTGTGGAGCGAGGCACGTGAGACGGTCACCCCGCCGACCTCGACGGGGTCGAGCAGCGCAACCGGCGTCAGCCGACCGGTCCGGCCGACCTGGACCGCGATGTCGCGCACCGTCGTCGACTCGGTGCGGGCGGGAAACTTGTACGCGAACGCCCATCGCGGGGCGCGCGCGGTGGCCCCCAACTCCTCGCAGGCGACGCGGTCGTCCACTTTGATCACGACGCCGTCGACCTCGTAGTCGAGCTCGTCGCGCCGCGCGAGCAGGTCGTCGCGGTAGTCGATGGCCGCGTCGATGTCGGTGACCTGCTCGACCTCCTCGTTCACCTGCAGCCCCCACCCGGGGAGCGTGGTGTGGCGCTCCCACGCCGTTTCGAAGTCCGCACCCGCGAGCGTCTCGAAAAAGAAACAGTCAAGTGGGCGCTCCGCGACGACCGACGGGTCTTGCTGGCGGAGCGTGCCGGCGGTGGCGTTGCGCGGGTTCGCGAACGGTTCCTCGCCCCGCTCAACGCGCTCGCGGTTGTAGGCGTTGAACGCCTCGCGCGGCATGAACAGCTCGCCGCGGACGGCGAGGAAGTCCGGGTGGTCGCCGCGGAGCCGCCCGGGGATGGAGGCGACGGTGCGGACGTTGCGCGTCACGTCGTCACCCGCCTCGCCATCGCCACGCGTGACGGCCCGCTCGTAGACGCCGTCCTCGTACACCACCTCGACCGAGACGCCGTCGAACTTCGGCTCGCAGACGAACGACTGCTCGCCGACCGACCGCCCGACACGAGCAGCGAACTCGCGGACCTCGGCCGCCTCGCCGGAGGAGTCGATCGACAGCATCGGTGCGACGTGCTCGACGGTGTCGAACGCGTCCACCGGCTCGCCCCCGACCCGCTCGGTCGGGGAGCCGTCCGTGTCGAGGTCGAACGCCGACTCAAGCTCCTGTAACCGGGCGAACAACCGGTCGTACGCCCGGTCGCTGACGACGGGATCAGCCTGCACGTAGTACCGGTGGTCGTGGTAGCGGACCGCCTCGCGCAACAGCGCCGCCTGCTCGCGGGCTGTCTCGGCGTCGAGGTCATCGACGGGCGCGAACTCCAGGTCGGGGCCGCTGACGTAGGGGTTGTCCGTGGGCGCGTCGTCCGCGTCGGCCGCTCCCCCGGAGTCGGCGTCCCCGTTGGCGTCGTCCGTGAACGACGAGAGGTCCGTCGGTTCTGTCATGACCGACCCTCGACGCGGCGCGGGCAAAAATCGGTCGTGTCACACCCACCACGGCTTTGCCGGCTGCCCGCCTCGTCGGCGTCATGCACCCGCCGATGACCTGCAAGCGGTGTGGCGCACCCGAGGGATACGAGCGTCGCTACACCACCGGCGGGGGCTGGCGGGCGGTCCACGTGTGTTCGGTCTGTGGCCACCGCGCGACCCAGCAAGGGCGCCGGGTTGCCCTCGGGGCGCTCATCGCCGGGGCGGCCGCAGGGGTGCTCGCCTTCGCCCGGCGCCGCCGCTAAAGCCCGGCCACGTCCTCAATGGCGTCTGTGAGTCGTTTCACCGACTCGACGGTGTGCTCGCCCATGTGGCCGATGCGGAACGTCTCCTCGCCGATCGACCCGTAGCCGTTCGAGAACACCATGTCGTACTCCGCGCTTACCGCCTCGATGGTCGCGGCCACGTCGATCCCGCGGGTGTTCTCGATACAGGTGACCGTTTGCGACTCGTAGCCCGCCTCAGGGTAGAGGTCGAAGTGCTCGTTCGCCCAGGCGCGCGTGTACTCGGCCATCTCGCGGTGGCGCGCGTTACGCGCCGCGTGGCCCTCGGCGAGCATGTGTTTCATCTGCGTCCGGTAGGCGAGCATCAGCGAGATAGCCGGCGTGGAGTGGGTTTGGCCCTTCCGGTCGTAGTAGTCGAGCGCGCGCTGGAAGCCGCCGTACCACGACGCCGAGTCCGTCGCCAGTTCCCGTTCGTAGGCCGCGTCGCTGACGGTACAGACCGCGAGCCCTGGCGGCATCGCGAACGCCTTCTGCGTCGACGTGAAAATGCAGTCGATGTTGTGCGCCTCAAGATCGATGGCGTCGCCGCCGAGACAGGAGATCGCGTCGACCACGAAGCAGGTGTCCGGGTAGTCTCCGAGCAGGTCGCCGATCGCCTCGACCGGGTTGCGCACGCCCGTCGAGGTCTCGTTCATCACCATCCCGACCGCGTCGTACTCCCGCGCCTCGAGCGCCGCGCGCACGTCCGCTGGCTTGACTGCCTGCCCCCACTCGTACTCGACCCGGTCGACCTCCTTGCCGAGCCGCTCGGCGACGTTCGCCTGGCGCTCGCTGAACGCCCCCGAGGTGGGCACGAGCATCCGCTCGTCAACCAGGTTCAGCGTCGTCGCCTCCCAGAACTCCGTGCCGGAGGCGGTCAGCACGATGACGTCGTCGTCGGTGTCGAGGAACGCCTTCGTGTCCTCGACGATGGTCGTGTACAGGTCCGTCATCCGGACCATCCGGTGGCCGAAGATCGGCTGGGCCATCGCCTCGATGACGT
>CAYZJQ010000034.1:0-21461 GCA_964478805.1 uncultured Halobacteriales archaeon
CGGAGGTGTACGAGCTCCCGCCGAACAACCAGGGGCTCATCGCGCTGGAGGCGCTGAACATCGCGGCCGAACTCGGTGCGGCCGACGCCGAAGGGGCAGAGCGCGTCCACTTGTTCGTCGAGGCGATGAAGCGGGCGTTCCACGACGGCCACCGCTACATTACCGATCCGGAGTACGAGGCGTTGCCGCCGCTGAACTCCAGAGAGTGGGCGGTCGAGCGCGCCGCGGGGATCAACGATACCGCGGGCGACGTCTCCTTCATGCAGCAGCGCGGCGAGGACGCCGACACCGTTCTGCTGTGCGTGGCCGATGACGCGGGCAACGTCGTCTCGTACATTAACTCGCGGTTCGCCGGCTTCGGCTCCGGGCTGGTGGCGGGCGAGACCGGTATTGCCCTCCAGAACCGTGGGGCGTCCTTCTCGCTGGACGACAACCATCCGAACCGACTCGAGCCCGGCAAGCGGCCATTTCACACGCTCATTCCTGGACTCGTCGACTTCGCGCCCACCGCCGACGCGGCCGATTGGGCGGCGTTTGGTGTAATGGGCGGGTTCATGCAGCCGCAGGGCCACGTACAGGTAGTCTCGAACCTTGTGGACGAGGGATTGGCGCCACAAGAGGCACTGGACGCCCCGCGGTGGCGCTACCGCGAAGACGGCCGACTGGCGGTGGAGGCGCGAGTCCCCGAGGACGTCCAGCACGGCCTGCTCCGCCGCGAACACGAACTGTCGGTGCTCCCACCGACCATGTTCGGTGGGGCACAGTTCGTCCGCCGCGACGCCGAGGGAGTCTTATCAGGGGCGACAGAACCGCGGAAGGACGGGAACGCCGTCGGGCGGTGAGCCGAGACACTGGCGTTGGTCAATTATCAACACATTGAGACGGGAATGACGGTACTGGCCCGGAGACCGCCACTAGTGCGGGGCACCTGGACTCGAAAGAGGGGTTCATCGGCAGATACTTATTTACAGAGCTGGGATTTTTTCTCACTTTCGTATGGCCCGGGAAGATACCGCGAGACGTGGTGACGAGAGAGGGCATAGAATCAACCGACGCCAGTGGCTTGCCGCGCTCGGCGTGGGCGGGGCGGCGGCGCTGGCGGGCTGTTCAGGCGGGAACACCGGGACAAGCACGGCGACCGGAACCGACACCGAGACCGACGACCCGATGGGGACGCAGACCGACGAGTCGACCGACGACGACGAGTTGCCGGAGGTCGGCGGTACCTACCGGCGGACCGTCTCCTCACCGGTCCAGACGCTGAACCCACTGTACAATACTGAGGCCGGGGCTGGGACACTCATCAGCTACACGCTGGAGTACACCTACGGCTTCAGCCCGGGAACCCAAGTGTTCCCGCAGCTCGCGAAGTCGCTCACCACCGACGATTCGCAGGTGTGGGTGTACACCCTCCGCGACAACCTCGAGTTCAGCGACCCCTACGGACAGGTAACGGCCGAGGACCTCTCGTACCTCATCAACGAGGTTCACATGTCCGAGTGGGCCGGCACGGCCAACGCCGACAGCTGGACCACCGAGATGAACGTCGAGGCGACGGGTGATCTGGAGCTTCAGATCGAGTTGCCGAACGTCAACGCACTGTACCCGGAGACGTACGACCCGCTTGTCTACCCTATCCCGAAGGATCTCCTCCAACCGTACGTTGAGGAGGAGAACGCCGAGGGGCTCGAACAGGACACCGAACTCAACGAACTCCAGTTTACCGGCAACCTCGGCGCCTACTCGCTGGAGACATGGGAGCGGAGCAACCGGCAGGTCTTCACTCGGAACGACGATTACTATCTGAAAGAACACGTCGACGACGACGCCATCCCGGCACTGTTCGAGAACGCACCGTACTTCGACCGTATCGAGTCCCGCGTGCTTCAGGAGCAGTCCTCGCGGCTCGCGGCGCTAAAGACCGGCGAGACCGACACCGCCGGCGTCCCGCCGAACCGAGTCCAGGAGTTCCGCAACACCGAGGGCGTCACCGTCTACGAGCAGCCCCAGCCGTACAACGTCCCGCTCGTGTACAACTACCGCGACAACGGCTGGAACGCCGGTCCGGGTAATCTGTTCCGCCGGAAGAAGTTCCGACAGGGGCTCGGCTGTGCAGTCGACAAGCAGCGGCTCGTTGAGGGCGTCTATCGCGGGCTCGCTAACCCACAGTACACCTGGCAGCCACAGTGGTCCAAGTGGTACCCCGAGGACGACTCGGACATCCCGAAGTACGGCACTGGCGACCTCTATGGTCCTGAGGCGACCCGGAGCCGCATTGAACAGGCCATCTCCGACACGGAGTACAGCTATAACGGCGAGCGGCTCGTCAATCCGAGCGGCGACCAAGTCACACTAGAGCTGTATCACAGCGCCGGGCAGAACACCGAGCGCGCGACCGCCGAGTTCGTTGCTCAAGAGTTCAGCGCGAACGCCGGCATCGAGGTGAACGTCAACGCCATCCAAGGCGCGCAGTTCGCCACCCAGTACTGGCAACAGGAGGTGCCGGACAACCCGGACCAGTACGAGTGGAGCAACGGGTCGTACAACGCTGGGCCGCGCGAGGTGACCAGCGCCAACGGCTGGGACATGAGCCTCGTCTATGGGCTCAACACCTACCCGCTCAACCCGACGACTGCGAGTGTATTCTTCATCCGTGACTCGTTCTACAACCCATACGGCTACTACCCCTCGTGGAACGCCAACAAGCTGTTTACCCAGGCGGAGCAGGCCACGAGCACGGAAGAACTGAATGAGATCTTCGCGGAAATCTTCCGGAAAATCGCCGACGACCAGCCGACAGGGATGCTCGTCATGAACGTCGATACGCCCGGTTATTCCTCAGGCATCGCCGGACCGGAGACCAACTTCTTCAGCGGCTGGAACTTCCCCGGCTGGTACCGCGAGGAGTAATCGCAGCGACGGTCTTCTCTCACTTTCTCATACATGGGACTTCAATGGTACATCGCTCGCCGGGTCGGCTGGGCAGTCGTCGTCACGTTCATTATCGTGAGCATCACATGGGCGCTTATTACGGCCGCACCGAACCCGGAGGTGCGGCAGGCGGCGACGCAGGCGGCGCTCGAAGGGGGGAACCCTAATGAGGCGGCTGACCGAATCCGCCAGCTCCGCGGGCTCGATGCACCGCTCCACCAGCGCTATATCGACTACATCGTCAACGTGTACACCCTCGACTGGGGCTGGTCGCGAATGCGGAGCCAGCCAGTCACGGATGCGATGGTGCAGTCGTTGTACTACACCGCCCAGTACTCGGTGCCGTGGACGGTCATTACGGTGCTGCTTGCGCCAGCGGTAGGACTGTACTCCGCCGCGAACCAGTACAGCTGGAAGGACCACTTTGCTACCGGCTTTTCGTTCTTCGGCTACGCCATTCCGAACTTCTTCTTCGGAATCGTGCTGCTGTTGATTTTCGGGGTGTATCTGGAGTGGATACCGATCTCGTACAACAGCGACGTGCCCGTATTCAGCCTCGCAAACGCCAGACAGCTGGCGATACCGGTGTTCGTACTCGTCACCGGCTCTATCGGCGGGACAGTGCGGGTCGCCCGCAACGAGTCCGCGGAGTTCATGAGCGCCGACTTCGTCAAGACTGCCAACGCTAAGGGAGTCACCAAGGCACGCATCTACCTTCGACACATCCTTCGACCAACGATGGTGCCGCTGTCGACGACAATGGTGGCCCAGCTGCTGGCGCTGTTCATCGGGAGCTCACTGCTCGTTGAGATCGTCTTCGGCATCCCAGGGCTGGGACGGCTGACCTTCCGCGCGATTACCGCACAGGACACGAACCTCGTGTTGGGGAGCACGCTGTTCTTCACGTTTATCGCTACCATTGGCAACCTGCTGCAGGACATCGTGTACACCGTGCTTGACCCGCGTATCGACTTCAGTGATCGATAATGGCGACGGACACACCATCGACACGCTTCGACCAGACGGACTGGGACGAGATCACGAGCGGCTCCGACCGCGGGGTCTCGCTCAACCTGAAGTTGACGCTGGCGTTCATCGTTCCGCTCGTCACGCTGTTCCTCTACGACCGGTTCGTGCTGGGGCAGTACGACGCCACGTTCGCCGCCGTGGGGTGGGGGTACGACGTGTCGCAGCTGGACTGGCTGTTCGCGCTGTCGCTCGTCCTGTTCGGCGCGTACGGACTCCTTCCGCTATACCAGGCACCACGGATGACGCGGTACTACTGGAATGAATTCAGGCGGAACCGCCCGGCGGTTGTGAGCCTGGTGTTTCTGTCGGCTATCTTCCTGATGGGTGTGCTCGGGCCACTGTTTATTTCGCCGCCCGAGGTCTCGCTGTTCAAGCAGTTCCAGCCACCTATCGGGACGAAAATCAACATGCAGTACGTAGTCGAGTGTACCGGTCGGGTGACGACGACCGGCGGCGAGCGGTTCTGTCATGGCACCCTTGCACACCCGTTTGGAACGACCGACAACGGACAGGACATCTTTACGCTCGTCGTGTACGGGATGCAAATCACGATGAAAATCGCGTTCATTTCGACGCTATTAGTAATCACTCTCGGGACGGCCGTCGGGACGGTCGCCGCGTACGTCGGAGGCATTGTCGACGAGATCCTGATGCGGTATGTCGACATCCAGCAGTCGTTCCCGACGTTCATCGCGTATCTGCTCATCCTCTACATCTTTGGCGGCGGGATCGCCCTCTTTATTCTCCTGTTCGGGCTGTTCTCTTGGGAAGGGACGGCCCGGTACGTCAGAAGCAACGCTTTAGCGAAGGCTGAGGAAGAGTACATCAAGGCCTCACAGCTCACCGGCGCGAGCGCATACCATATCATCAGGCGCCACATCGTGCCGAACACCGCAAGCAGTATCATCACGGACGTGACCCTGCTCGTCCCGGCGTTCATCCTGTTTGAGGCGCAGCTGGCGTTCCTCGGACTGGGCGATACTTCGGTGCCGTCGTGGGGACAAGTGCTCGCAAGCGGCCGCGATGTACTCCCCTTCGCGCCGTGGGTGACGCTCGTGCCGGGGCTGTTCATTTTCCTCACCATCCTCGCGTTCAATTTCCTCGGCGATGCACTGCTTGATGCACTGAACCCGAAGGCGGCCGCGGAGTCAGAATAACATGAGCACTGAGACACCACTACTGTCCGTTCGGAACCTGACGACGACGTTCAGGACTGGGAAGGGAACGCTGACCGCTGTTGACGACGTGAGCTTTGAGGTGAATGAGGGAGAGACTCTCTGTCTGGTCGGCGAGTCCGGTTCAGGAAAGACGGTCGCCAGCGAGTCGATCACGCGGCTCGTCCAGTCGCCGCCCGGCGAGATTCAAGGAACGATCCGCTACCGCGGGCGCGATATCGCAGAGATGAGCGAAAAGGAGCTCCGATCGGTCCGGGGCAACAACATCGCACACGTCTTCCAGAACCCGCAGGACGCGCTTAATCACTGTTACACGGTCGGCTGGCAGATCGTTGAGGCGGTCCAGATGCACGAGAACGTCTCGAAACAAGAGGCCCGTGAGCGGGCGGTTGACCTGCTCGGAGAAGTTGGGATCGCCAACCCTGCCGCTCGATTCGACGACTACCCCCACGAGTTCTCCGGCGGGCAGAAGCAGCGCGTCATGATCGCCATGGCGCTCGTCACCAACCCAGACCTGCTCATCGCCGACGAGCCAACGACAGCGCTTGACGTCACCATCCAGGCACAGATTCTCAAGCTCCTCGGCCGGCTCCAAGAAGAGTACGGGATGGGAATCATCTTCGTAACCCACGACCTCGGCGTGGTCGCACAGATCGCCGACAATGTCGTTGTTATGTACGCCGGAAAGGTGATGGAGCGCGGTTCCGTCTACGAGGTGTTCGAGCAGCCCTCACACCCATACACGCGAGCGCTGATGGAGTGTCTCCCTGGCGGGGACCGCTCGGCAGGCGGTATCCCCGGCTCGTTACCGGATCCGACCGACCCGCCCAAGGGATGTCGGTTCGCGCCGCGGTGTGACCACGCGGTCGAGGAGTGTCACACTGGCGCTCACCCGGAGGAGCAGGGGATCACAGACACGCACTCGGCGGCCTGTGTTTTCTACCGGAGCGGTCGGGACGCCTCAACGATCCTTGGCGCTGCGGAGGAGATGGACACTGACACCGGAGGGGTAGCGGATGACTGAACGACGAGGAGCGGTCGACGACGAGCCGCTGCTGTCGGTCCGCGACCTGAAGAAGCACTATCCGATCAAACAAGGTGTCCTTTCGACGCAGGTGGGTGCAGCACGCGCGGTCGACGGCATCAGTTTCGACCTCCGGTCGGGCGAGACGCTCGGGCTGGTCGGCGAGTCTGGCTGCGGGAAGTCGACCGCGGCGACCTCCATCGTCCGGCTGGAGGAGCCGACCGATGGAGAGGTGATTTTCAACGGTGGGAACCGGTGGGGACGGTCGCGCGACGGGGATGGGCCTCACCCGAACGACGTCACGGCGTTCGACGACGAAGAGCTGTTCCGGTTTCGTCGGGACGCACAGATGATCTTCCAAGATCCCTCGTCGAGCTTCGATCCGCGGATGAGCGTTGGGGGCTCCGTCGCGGAGCCGCTGCTGGTCCATGGGATGACAGACAAGACGCGTCGGCGCGCGATCGTCGAGGACCTGCTCGAACGCGTAGGCCTGTCAGCAGGCGACTACGACCGCTACCCACACGAGTTCTCGGGCGGGCAAAAGCAGCGCATTGCACTTGCACGAGCGCTCGTGTTGAACCCGGAGCTCATCGTCGCCGACGAGCCAGTGTCGGCGCTCGACGTGTCCGTCCGCGCGGAGATCCTCTCACTCATTAATGACATCCAAGAGGAGTTCGGGCTGTCGTTGCTGTTCATTAGCCACGACATGTCTGTTATTCGTGAAGTGTGCGACCGTGTTGCGGTCATGTATCTCGGAGAGATCGTCGAGATCGGTGCCGTCGAGGACGTGTTCTCGGACCCACAGCACCCGTACACGGAAGCGCTCCTGTCCTCCATCCCGACGCCCGACCCGCGGGCGGTCCGGGAGGACATCGAACTGCGAGGATCGGTCCCAAGTCCGAGCGACCCACCCAGCGGCTGTCGATTCCACACCCGGTGTCACCGCGTCATCCAGCCCAGCGGTATCGATATGGAGCAAGGACATTGGCGCTCGTTATTGAACTTCCGCGACAAAGTCGTCGCCGACGAGGTTGATCTCGAGAGCGTCCGGGAATTTGTTCGGACGGAACTAGAGGGGAGTGGGGCGACAGCGGTAAAGACAGAGTTGCGAACTGAGTTCGATCTGCCCGAGACGCTGTCCGACGTAGCGGCCGAGCAGACGCTCGACGAGGCGCTCGACCTGCTCGTCGCCGGCGACCGTGAGGCGGCGGCCGAGACGCTCTCCGAGGCGTTCACCACGCCGTGTGAGCAGTCGCACCCAGACCTCACCGACCACGGTGACGGCCACCGGTCCGCGTGTCTCCTCCACCAACGCGACAGTCAGTGGAACGAAGATATCGCGGCGACCGACGACTGACGCGCAATCGGCCACGCACACCAAGTGGCAGCGGGAGGCCTATATTCGCGCGTGGACTAATCACGGTATGGAGTGGAAAGCCGACTGGGGGCTTCGTAGCAGGATGGTTCTCACCATGTTCCTGCTGTTCGCCCTCTACATCGCGTTCGTTGGGATCATGGCGACCTTCTTTACCGCCCGCCTGTTCCCGATTCTCGTCGTGATGTCGCTGTTCCTCGTCGCACAGTTCTTTTTCTCGGACAAGCTCGCGCTCTACTCGATGGGCGCAAAGGAGGTCTCGGAGGAGGAGTACCCGCAGCTCCACGCAATGGTCTCGCGACTCGCACAGCAGGCCGACCTCCCGAAGCCGACGGTCGCGGTCGCGGACTCGCGGATGCCGAACGCCTTCGCGACCGGGCGGTCGCGGAAGTCGAGCGCAGTCTGTGTCACGACGGGTATCATGGACACCCTGACTGAGGAGGAACTAGAGGGCGTCATCGCTCACGAGCTAGCACACATCAAGAACCGCGACGTGGCGGTGATGACAGTTGCCTCCTTTCTCTCAACGGTCGCATTCCTCATCGTCCGGTGGGGGTGGCTACTCGGCGGCGGTCGCGGGCGGAACGGTAACCAAGCGCCAGTCTTCGTCGCCATCCTCGCGTCGCTGGTCGTCTGGGTCGTCTCGTTCCTGCTCATCCGAGCGTTGAGCCGATACCGTGAGTTCGCGGCCGACCGTGGCGGTGCAGTCATTACCGGCAAGCCGTCGGCGTTGGCCTCCGCACTACTGAAAATCTCGGGGAAGATGGACCAGGTGCCCACGGAGGACCTCCGCGAGCAGGCGGAGATGAACGCTTTCTTTGTCATCCCCATCCGTTCTGGTTTCATCGGTCGGCTGTTCTCAACCCACCCGTCAACCGAAAAGCGCGTTGAAAAGCTTCAGGAGCTGGAGCGGGAGCTCGAGACCGCCTGAGCGACTGGACGACACCCGAGCGTTCCTCGCGTCTGCCGTCCCGCGGCGTCAGACAGTCCCGCTCCGCTGGTGCCGCGAACGTCGTGCTCGCGGGCAGTACAGGTTCGACGACCGCACTGTTTTACCCCCTGCCGCTCTCACCTCTCGTATGGGCTTCCTCGACACCATCCGGCAGGCGCTGGGATTCGCTGCGGAGGCAGATGCGACCCGCGCAGCCGATCCCGAGGACCTGTTCGCGCTCTCGACGGCACACGTGACGATGGAGGCAGAGCTCGGCTACGTGCCTGGGGGCGAGGCGGCGCTGTGTTTCTCCGGCGTCGACTCAACGGCCTTCTCGGCGGCACGCGACGAGGTTGACGCCGTCCTCCACGCTGGGGAGACCGAGACGGGCACGGCCTTTGAGTTCCGGACGGACGCGCACGGCTACGACTGGGTCGTACTTGCGGATGACGACTTCGAGGACCTTGTGACGAGCGCCCACTTCGCCGCGGACACGATGATCGAGTCGGGCTTCGGCTCGCGGCTCCTGGCTGCAGTCTTCGCGTTCGACCACGCGCGGACGGGCGCGACCGTCCACTGGGTGTACTCCTTCCGGCGTGGGCGGTTCTATCCGTTCGCCCCTGAGTCGGGTCGCGAGCGCGACTCGGCCGCGGAGTTCAAACTCGAATCGGTGCTCGACGGCGAACTCACCCTCGAGACGGACAAGGGTTACTGGTACCCGCTGTGGCCCGAAGGTGACGCGTATCCGTGGGGGGTACCACTCGCCGACGCGGCCGGCGAACGTGCGACCGAGCAGGACTGATCGGGCAAGAAGCTTCGTGACCACCGACACCGAGTACCACGTTGCCCTGCGTTTTCACTTCCACCACGCTGTTAACGTGGGTTTATACCGAAGGCCGCACAACCGTGAGGTATGGCTGCGAAACAGGATCTCGAGGATCTCCCCGGCGTCGGGCCGGCGACTGCCGACAAACTCCAGGAGAACGGCTACGACTCATACCAGTCTATCGCCGTCGCTTCTCCCGGCGAGCTGTCGAACAAGGCCGACGTAGGCGAGTCGTCCGCCTCGGACATCATCAACGCTGCGCGGGAGGCCGCCGATATCGGCGGCTTCGAGACGGGCGCGAGTGTGCTCGCCCGCCGCGAGGAGATCGGCAAGCTCGAGTGGCTTATCCCGGAGATCGACGACATGCTCGGCGGCGGCGTCGAGACCCAGTCGATCACCGAAGTGTACGGCGAGTTCGGCGCCGGTAAGTCGCAGGTGACCCACCAACTGGCCGTGAACGTCCAGCTCCAGGGCGAGCAGGGCGGCCTCCACGGCCGCTGTATCTTCATCGATTCGGAGGACACGTTCCGCCCGGAGCGCATCGACGAAATGGTCCGCGGGCTCGACGACGAAATCATCGACGCCGAGCTCGAGCACCGCGAGATCGAGGGGACCGCGGACGACGAGGAGGCGCTGGAGGCGCTCGTCGCCGACGTACTCGACAAGATTCACGTCGCGAAGGCGTTCAACTCCAACCACCAGATCCTCCTTGCCGAGAAGGCACTGGAAATCGCCAAGGAACACGAAGACGACGACTACCCCGTGCGGCTGTTGTGCGTCGACTCGCTCACCGCTCATTTCCGCGCGGAGTACGTTGGGCGGGGCGAGCTCGCCAACCGCCAGCAGAAGCTCAACAAACACCTCCACGATCTCGACCGCGTCGGCAACCTCTACAACGCGGCCGTGCTGGTCACCAACCAGGTGCAGTCGAACCCGGACGCCTTCTTCGGCGACCCGACCAAGCCCATCGGCGGCAACATCCTCGGCCACAAGTCCACCTTCCGGATGTACCTCAAGAAGTCAAAGGGGAACAAACGCATCGTGAAGCTCGTCGATGCGCCGAACCTCCCGGACGGCGAGAGTGTGATGCGCGTCGAGAACGACGGACTCAAGCCCGAGTAGACGAGCCGAGCGTTGCGTCGCAACGTCCTGGCGTCCACGACCCTGACTCCCACACACACACCTTTGTGCCTCCGGAGTGGCCGCCCCGTCGGGCGTCGGGTTCAATAGTGTCGCCCTCAGAGGATGGACATGGACTCGTCGGTACTGCGCGACGACATGGTCGAAGGCCTCGAACACGAGGCGAAGGCCGTCGTCAGAAGCGACCGCGTCGCGCAGGCGATGCGGAATGTCCCCCGCGAGCCGTTCGTCCCTGACGAGGCGACAGCGTACGCCGACCGGGCGAGCGAACACCTCGGCACGCGCGTGCTCGCCCCCTCCGACGCCGCACGGCTCGTCGAGGCTGTCGCGCCTGGCCCGGACGATGCCGTACTCGTTGTGGGCGTCGGCGTCGGCTACACGGCTGCCGTGCTTGCGGAACTCGTCGGCGCGCGCAACGTCCACGCCGTCGACATCGACCGCCGGCTCGTCTACGAGGCCCGGTCGAACCTCCACGAGGCCGGCTACGGCGCGGCGCTTGTCGACTGCCGGGACGGCGCCGAGGGCCTCCCGGAGTACGCTCCCTATGACCGCGTGC
This sequence comes from uncultured Halobacteriales archaeon, assembly GCA_964478805.1. Taxonomy (GTDB): domain Archaea; phylum Halobacteriota; class Halobacteria; order Halobacteriales; family Haloarculaceae; genus Halosegnis. The sequence continues at coordinate 10,988 of CAYZJQ010000034.1, forward strand.
TCGTTGAGGCCGCTGCCATCGAGCCACCGCGTCGGTTGCTCGCGCAACTGTCCGAGGCGGGCCGGCTCATTCTCCCACTCGGCGGCCGCAGTCAGGAGTTGACCGTCGTCGGCCCAGACGGCGGGAACCGCGAGCGCCTCGGCAGCGCCGCGTTCGCCCCAATGCTCATCGAGGGTGAGCAAGCGAACACACTGGATCGGAACCGGACCCGCCGCGAGGACGCCGAGCGCGCCCGCCAGGCCGCCGAGCGCCGTCACGGATGGGAGCAGGAGTGGATCGACTGGGATGCCAGGTCTATGTGAGCACGGTGACCCGGAGATCGTTCACGTTCGTCCCAGTCGTCCCCGTCTCGAGGAGCGCCCCCGCGTCGGCGAGCAGCGGATACGTGTCGTGCTCGCGAAGCGCAGTTCGCGCTGCACGCCGGCCGTCGCGTGTGGAAAACGTCTGGCCGTCGATTAGCGCGCCGGCCGCGTCGGTCGGCCCGTCGGCCCCGTCCGTGTCAACGCTCGCGAACACGGCCTCAACGCCGGCGAGTTCGACCCCCGCACTCGCCGCTGTCTCAAGGTTCGGGCCACCCCGCCCGTCGGCGTCGCTGACCGTAACGGTCGTCTCGCCACCAGTGACGACGACGGCCGGTGGGGAGACCGGGTCGCTGGTCGCACGGATCTGCTCCGCGACCGCGGCGTGTGACTTCGCGACCTCGCGTGCCTCGCCGCGCACCCGTGCGGAGAGAGCGACCGGTTCGTAACCCGCCCTCCGGGCACGCTCAACAGCGGCGGCAACCGCAGTGTCGTTCGACGCGAATAGGTGCGCCTCGGTCCGTTCGAACACCGGGTCGGCAGGGTTATATGAAAGAGGACTTCCGATCGCGAGGTGTTCGCGGATCGACGCCGGCACGTCGAGATCGTAGGCGTCAATAACCTCGCGCGCTTCCGCAGCTGTCGTCGTATTCGGGACGGTCGGACCACTCCCGACCACATCAAGCGGATCGCCAACGACGTCACTGAAAACGAGGGTGTGGACCCGCGCCGGCGCGAGCGCCGCCGCCAGACGGCCACCCTTGAGCCGCGAGCAGTGCGTGCGGACGGCGTTGATTTCGGTGATCGTTGCCCCACTCTTGACTAAAGCATCCGTCGTCGCCCGGAGATCAGCAAGCGAGATTCCGTCGGTAGGCGCACACAACAGCGCGCTCGCACCGCCGGTGACGATTACAAGGACGAGCGTCCGCTCATCGGCTCCGGTCGCTTGCTCAAGCAGCCGCTCAGTCGCGGCGACGTTTCGCTCTGTCGGGAGCGGGTGATCACCCAGGTGGCAGGTGACCCGCGACGTGTCGGCGGGCACATCGGTGACCACACGTCCGCCGTCGACCGCGTCGCCGAGAAGCGTCTCAAGCGCGACGGCCGCAGTGCCGGCGGCGTTGCCGCCGCCAAGAACGAGCACCTCGTCGTAGTCGGCGAGGAGTTCGGTGGTGTCGGTAATCCGGAGCCGTCCATCCGAATCGGTGATCTGTTCGCGGACGACGCGCTCGGGATGTGCAGCTCGAATGCCGGTCTCGAGACAGTCGAGCGCGACGACATGGGCCGATGAGCGGGCGTGCCGGTCACGGTCGGCAAGCATGGTGGTCGCTCGCGGTCGGGAGGTAAAACGCTCCCGGCGTCCCAAGGTGTATTGTTCGGCGACTCTTCGACAAGCTATGCCCGACGACGAGAACGTCCACGGCGACCCGCTCGAACCCTGTTCACGCGACCCCGAGACAGGGTTCCTACGCGACGGCCACTGCCGAGCGCTCCGGCGCGATCCCGGTCGTCACGAGGTGTGTGCGGTCGTTACAGAGGCGTTCCTCGACTACTCGAAGGCACAGGGGAACGACCTCGTGACGCCGCGTCCCGATCTCGGGTTCCCGGGTCTGGAACCGGGTGACCACTGGTGTCTCTGCGTCCCCCGGTGGATCGAGGCGCTGGAGGCGAGCGTCGCCCCGCCGATACTGCTTGAAGCGACGAACGCAGCTGTCCTCGATAGTGTCGACCGCGAGACACTCGAGGAACACGCCGCCGAGTAGCGCCGACACGTAAGACTCGCGTGGACCGAGGTGTGCGCCGTGCGTCCGACGCGGGTTTTTATTTCTCGACGCGATAGCGGCTCGGTATGTACGGGACTCGCAGGTGGGACGATGGGTGATCGGGGCGTCCCCATCGAGGTCACCGTCGCCAAGGAGAACGATCACCGGCCGGCCGTGGTCGAAGGTTCTCGCATCGACGTGGCCGTCGACGGCCGGCTCTACCCGACCGCCGAACTCAAGAACGGTGGCTATCTAGCGTGGTGGTTCGAGGCTGGCGGCGCGCCGACGCCCGACGCCGACGCGACGACCGAGTGGGTTGCGGCCCCGACGCGCTTCCTCGCCGCGGCCACGCTCCGTGAACTGTGGGAGGATCCCGCAGTCTTCGACCGTATCGCCGAACGGGAGCCCGGCGGCGCCTGATTACCCCCGGCGACCAGCGGTTTCGTGTTCTCGCGGCGGTCGACGACCTGTGACCCAGCCGGCGGTTTCACCTCAAGCCGGACGGGCCTGCCTGGCTGATTAGGGCCGAGTGACGACGACAGTTGGAACGTCGCCACATCCGACTCGTTGGTGCGGGCAGCCGCGCCCCCGTCGAGCAGCGCCGAGTCGTCGCGAGCGACGGGTTGCTGACAGCGGCCCGCTCCCGTGACTGCTCGTCGACGAGGCATACGACGTCCTCGGACGAGCAGCCGTCGCTGGTCCGGCGCCCGACCACCTGCTCACGAGGGACGGGACACCTGAGGTGTCGGTCCTGCTCGCGACACAGCGGCTGGATGCACTACTGGACACGACGATCTCGCAGGCAGACTTACTCGTCGCACCTCTGCTTACGAGGCGGGCGGACATCGAGACAGTCACGGGAACGCGAGGCAGCGATATGGCGGGATCGATCGGGGAGCCGCTGTCGGTTGAAGTCGGCGCGGCATTCATCTTCGGCAGCGTAACCGCGGGCTCGCGGATGCAGGTCACAGAACGTGAGACACGACACAGCGGACCGCGACGTAGCTTGAGACCGACGGGTATGAGTGACGCCCGGAGCGATCGCAGATGTGAACGATCGGGTCGAGACGCTCGCGCTGGTGGCCGGTGGCGGCGTCGCCGGAGCCGTCTGTCGGTACGCCGTCGGGCTAGTCCTCGGGACATGGGTGCTCCCGTGGGGGACGCTCGTCGCGAATGTCGGGGGGTCGTTCCTGCTCGGGGTGCTCCTTTACCATCGGCGGCTCCGCGGCGGTGTCTCGCCGCGAGTCCGGCTGGTCGCCGGTACCGGGTTCCTCTCGTCGTTCACCACCTACTCGACGTTCGCCGTGGAGACGAGTCGGCTTGCGCCGGTGTGGGCAGGAACGTACGTGGTCGTCACGTACGGCCTCGGCTTCCTCGGCGTCCTCGGGGGGCGGCGAGTCGCGAGGTGGTTGGCGTGATCGCACCGGTGCTGGTGGGGGTTGGCGGTGGCGTCGGCGCCGTCTGTCGGCAACTCGTCAGCGAGCGAATCGAGACAGCGACACGCGACACATTAGCCGTCAATACCCTTGGAAGCCTTCTGCTCGGCATCGTAGTGGCCACGCCGTCGAGCGAGGCGGCCGTATTCGCGGCTGGCATCGGGTTCTGTGGCGCGTTCACGACGTTCTCGTCGTTCGCGTTCGAAACGGTGCGGCTGGTAGAGGAGGGGGCCGAACAGGCGGCCGCGCGCAACGCAGTCGTGACGCTGCTGTTCGCGCTCGGCGGGGTCGTCGCCGGGGGGTGGCTTGGTGGCGCGCTCTAACCGTCGTCGAGCTTCCGGAGTTCTGCCTCGAAGTCGTCAGCAGACAGCGCGGTCACTGTCGTGTCGAGCGATTCGCGGAGAGCCTCAATCTCGTCGACGAGCTCGTTGTAAGCGTCATTTTCGGCGAGTTCGCGCTCGCTTTTCTGGCTCTCGAGAGCAGCCCGCTTCGAGACGAGTGCGTAGAGTTCACGCACCTGGGAGTCGTACTCAGACCGGGAGAGCAGTCCCTCGACTGCCTCAGTGAGCCCGTCGCGCCGCACCGGCTTCACCAAGTAGTCGTCGAACCCCATCTCGATGATGTCGAAGTCCGGTTCCACGGCGGTCACCATCGCGACACGGCAGTCGTAGCCGGCGTCGCGGAAGGCTGCAAGCACGTCGTCGCCCGAACGGTCGGGCATCAACCGGTCGACGAGCGCCACTGCCACGTCGTCGTCCATCGCCTCAACGGCTGCCTCGCCGCCATAGGCGGTACGAACGTCGTACTCGCCGGTCAGCCAGGCAGCGTACAGGTCCGCCAGGTCGGGTTCGTCGTCGACGACGAGCACCGTCGGGCGATCGTCGCTCACAGCATATCCCCCTGACGTGGCTGGTTCACACCGCAACATCAGCGGCCGGAAATATGAGGTTTTGGGGCAGTTGGGCTCGCCGAGTCACTTGAGCGATATAGGTGCATCGAACGCACGCCGAGAGACCTGGCGACCAGCGGGTGGTCGGCGTCGACCACGAGGCCAGCAGATCGTCGCCGGAACGGACTATGGTCGAGTTCCTCCGCCCGACGAGCGCGATCAGCCGCGAGGCCGCGTTACGGCGTCTACATCAGGTGAGTGTCGACCGTCGGACAGCGCCGCCGGTGGTGTCGACTCGCACGAGTGTGGCCTACGGCGCGACCTGACCCGGGAGCTGCTGGCGGTCGATGCCGGCCCGCAGACCGGCCGCCCGGACAGTGTTGTACAGCAACATGGCCCGGGTCATCGGCCCAACGCCGCCAGGGTTCGGCGTGAGGTGGCTCGCTTTCGGGGCGACACTTTCGACCTCGGCATCGCCGACCTGTTCACGGCCACCGTCCTCGTGTTCGACTGTCGAAACGCCCACGTCGACGACAGTGGTCCCGTCGGTGATCATCGTGCCGTCAAGGAACTCCGGGATTCCGACCGCGACGACGACGATGTCGGCCGCGCGGGTCTTCGAAGCGAGTTCCTCGGTCGCGGAGTGACACACCGTCACCGTCGCGTTCGGGGCGGCGGTGGCGGCTTTCGCGGCGACGCCGGCGCTACCATCGGTCTTCTGGACGAGCAAGTTCGCCAGCGGCTTGCCGACGATGTTCGAGTGGTTGACGATGGCGACGTCTGCACCCTCGATGGTAACGCCGTTGGCCGTCAGCAGTCGCTCGATCCCCAGCGGCGTACAGGGGACGAACCGTGGGTCACCGGCCATCAGCCGGCCGAGATTGTCCGGGTGGAGTCCGTCGACGTCTTTCGTTGGGTCAATCCGGCGGACCGCTGCCATCCAGTCGACGTGGGGCGGCGTGTCGTCTTGGATCATGATTCCGTCGACTGCGGAATCGGCGTTCAGCTTCTCGATTGTCTCGTACAGCGCTTGGGCGTCAGTGTCCACGTCGATGTCGATGTGGCGCCCGTCGATGCCGATTCGGTTGCAGTCCCGCTGTTTCATCTCGACATACGTCGCCGCGCCGGGGTCGGTGCCCATGTGGATGGTCGCGAGCGTCGGCCGGTGGCCGGCGGCCACCAGCTGGTCGACGTGGTTGCGCAGTTGGTCGCGTATCGAAGCCGCGAGCTCGCGGCCGTCAAGAATGCGTGTCATAGCGGAGAGGACACGACTTGAGCGAAAAGAGCCCACGCATCCTGCCAGACTTGCGCTCACGACCGGCGACGGGTTCACAGCCACGTACGTTTAAACACGAGACTGAGATAGCCAGCGTGTCGCCGCGTCAGAACGGCACGCCACTGACGGCGAAAGCAGAGCTCGCGAGTATGAATCCGGAGCGCCCGAGGCGGGATTTGAACCCGCGTCACGACCGTGACAGGGTCGTATGATGGGCCACTACACCACCCGGGCCAACGTGTAACCCGATAGCCGGGTGTCGCTGATAAGGCTTTCCAACCAAGATACGGCGTGCGAACGTATGACGTGGGCACAAGAGTCTTGTACCAACCACTCGAAGCATCACATAGGCACGCTGCGGCGACGAGCGGCAGCAGTCCGGTTCCTTTCGAAAGCGTTTTGCATCGCAAGCCTATACTAATCTGTAGTATCTCGTGATAGCTTCTGCAGCCCGTGGGACCCACACATGGTAGACGTAAACCAACATGACCTCGTGCCCGAGCACACGGTCGTCTCCGAAGACGATCTCGCGGCGGTGCTCGACGAGTACGACATCGAACGGACAGATTTGCCGAAAATCAAGCGTACAGACCCCGCACTCCCCGACGACGCCGAGGTCGGCGACGTCATTGAGGTGGTGCGTGACTCGCGAACGACTGACCAAGCCGTCGTTTATCGATTGGTGATTGAGTAGATGGATCGACAACAGCGTCGTGCGGTTTCGCGGGAGTACTTCTCGCGCGACCGGCTCGCAGAACACCACTTCCGCTCATTCAATTCGTTCCTTGGACGGGGGATGCAGCGCGTCGTCGATGAGAAGGAGAGCATCGACACGGACATTGGCGACAAAGAAGGGCAAGAACCGGTGCGGGTCGACCTCGGCCAGGTACGCGTCGAGACCCCGCGCGTTCGTGAGGCCGATGGTTCCGAAGAGTTGCTGTATCCGCAGGAGGCCCGTTTGCGAAACATCACCTACTCTGCGCCGGTCTTCATGGAGATGGAGATCGTCCGTGGGGGCGACCAAGAGCCCGAGCAGGTGGTTGACACCGCTGAGACAAAGATTGGCCGAATGCCAGTCATGGTTGGCTCCTCGAAGTGTAACATCACAGACTTCACTGAACAGGAACTCATCGAAATCGGAGAAGACCCCGCCGACCCCGGCGGCTACTTCATTGTCAACGGCTCCGAGCGCGTTTTGATGACCAGCGAAGACCTCGCACCGAACAAGATTCTCGCCGAGTATGACACAAAGTACGGCGACGAAATTCAGGTCGCGAAAACGTTCTCACAACGGCGTGGATATCGCGCACTGGTACTTTGTGAGCGTAACCGCCAGGGCATCTTGGAGGTGAGCTTCCCAAGCGTCTCGGGAAGTATCAATTTTGTGACTCTTGTGCGCGCGCTCGGTCTAGAGTCGGACGAGGAGATCGTTCACCGGGTGAGCGATGACCCCGAGATTGTGAAGTTCATGTTGGAGAACCTGGAGGCCGCGGAGGTTCAGACGACCTCCGAGGCCATTGAGACGCTTGGCAAACGGGTCGCCTCCGGCCAAGGCAAGAACTACCAGCTGAAGCGGGCGAACTACGTCATCGACCGCTACCTCCTCCCGCATCTCCATGAAGAGGGCGTCGAGGACGAAGAAACCCGGATGAACAAAGCAGTGTACCTCTGTCGGATGGCAGAGGCGTGTTTCGAACTCGCACTCAACCGTCGGGAGTCCGATGATAAAGACCACTACGCCAACAAGCGGCTGAAGGTGTCAGGAGACCTCATGAAGGACCTGTTCCGGACGGCACTGAATAAGCTCGCCCGCGACGTCAAGTACCAGCTCGAGCGGGCGAACATGCGAAATCGGCAGCTCTCCGTGAACACGGTAGTCCGGTCGGACGTGCTGACCGAGCGGCTCGAACACCCCATCGCGACGGGTAATTGGGTGGGCGGGCGTTCCGGCGTGAGCCAGTTGGTCGACCGCACCGACTATATGGGCGTTTTGAGCCATCTGCGGCGGCTCCGCTCACCGCTCTCACGGTCACAACCACACTTCGAGGCGCGTGACCTACACGCGACTCAGTGGGGCCGCATCTGTCCCTCCGAGACACCGGAGGGGCCGAACTGTGGGCTGGTGAAGAACTTCGCACAGGCGATGGAGTTGAGCCAGAACGTTGAGGACGAACGGGAACTGAAGCGAGAACTCGCTTCTATGGGCGTAAACGGCATCCCCGGCATCGAGACCGTGGAGACGCCAGCGGACGACTAACCACTACATGAGTAGTCAACGAGAATCCAAAGTCTACGTGAACGGGTCGCTGATCGGAACCCACCCGCAGCCGCACGAGCTCGCGAACAACGTTCGCGAAGCGCGTCGCCGCGGCGAGGTGTCGGAGATGGTCAACGTCTCCGTGAAGGAAGGGACGAACGAGGTAATTATCAACGCCGACGCTGGTCGCGCGCGCCGGCCGCTGTTCGTCGTCGAAAATGGCGAGCCGCTCGTCTCCGATGAGGAGCTCGAGGCCGTCGAGGCCGGTGACCTGACGTTCGACGACCTCGTCGACCGCGGCTACGTCGAGTACATCGACGCCGAAGAGGAGGAAGACATTCTCGTCGCCGTCGAGAGCGACGAGGTGACGACTGACCACACCCACCTCGAGGTGGACCCGCAGCTCATCTTCGGCATTGGCGCCGGCATGATTCCCTACCCTGAGCACAACGCCTCCCCACGTATCACGATGGGATCGGGAATGATCAAACAGTCCCTTGGGCTCCCCTCCGCGAACTATCGCATCCGGCCGGACACGCGTCAACACCTGCTGCACTATCCGCAGTTGTCGCTGGTCAAGACCCAAACAACCGAACAGATCGGCTATGACGACCGGCCCGCGGCGCAGAACTTCGTTGTTGCCGTGATGAGCTACGAGGGGTTCAATATCGAGGACGCGCTCGTACTGAACGGTGGGTCGGTTGACCGCGCGCTCGCGCGTTCGCACTTCTTCCGCACCTACGAGGGCGAAGAGCGTCGGTATCCGGGTGGTCAGGAGGACCGCTTCGAGATGCCGGACGAGGACGTCCGTGGTGCCCGCGGCGAAGACGCGTACACTCACCTCGACGAGGACGGGCTGGTCAATCCCGAAACGCGCGTTGGAGAAAACGACGTCTTGCTTGGAAAGACCTCGCCGCCTCGGTTTCTTGAGGAGCCAGACGACATGGGTGGGTTGAGTCCGCAGAAGCGCCGGGAAACGAGCGTGACGATGCGCTCGGGCGAGTCGGGCGTTGTCGACACGGTGACCCTAATGGAGGGCGAGGACGGATCAAAGCTTTCGAAGGTCTCTGTGCGGGACGAACGCATTCCCGAGTTGGGGGACAAGTTCGCCAGCCGGCACGGTCAGAAGGGCGTCGTCGGCCACATCGCACCGCAAGAGGATATGCCGTTCACCCAGGACGGCGTCGTTCCGGATCTCATCGTCAACCCACACGCGCTACCGTCGCGGATGACGGTTGGTCACATCCTTGAGATGCTCGGCGGAAAAGCCGGCTCGCTGGAGGGCCGCCGCGTCGACGGCACCGCGTTCACCGGTGAAGACGAGGACGAACTGCGCGGCGCGCTCGTCGACAACGGCTTCAAATCGAACGGGAAGGAGGTCATGTACTCCGGAGTGACGGGCGAGAAGATCGAGGCCGAAATTTTCGTCGGCGTCATCTTCTATCAAAAGCTCTACCACATGGTCTCGAACAAGATCCACGCCCGTTCCCGGGGGCCCGTACAGGTGCTCACCCGCCAGCCAACCGAGGGACGGGCCCGCGAGGGGGGCCTCCGGGTTGGGGAAATGGAGCGTGATGTGCTCATCGGGCACGGCGCGGCTATGGCTTTAAAAGAACGACTCCTTGATGAGTCGGACCGCGAGTTCATCCACGTCTGCGGGAACTGCGGGATGACGGCGGTTGAGAACGTCGAGCAGCGTCGGGTCTACTGCCCGAACTGCGAGGAGGAGACGGACGTCCACGAGGTAGAGATGAGCTATGCTTTCAAACTCCTCTTGGACGAAATGAAGGCGCTCGGTATCGCGCCGCGCATTGAACTGTCGGACGCGGTCTAACACATGAGTACAGGACAAGCCCCAAAGCAGATCGGGTCGCTCAGTTTCGGGCTGATGGACCCAGAGGAGTACCGAGAAATGTCGGCCACCAAGGTTATTACAGCCGACACTTACGACGACGACGGCTTCCCCATCGACATGGGACTGATGGATCCCCGCTTGGGGGTCATCGACCCCGGACTCGAGTGCAAGACCTGCGGGAAGCACTCCGGTTCGTGTAATGGCCACTTCGGCCACATCGAACTGGCCGCACCGGTCATCCACGTCGGGTTTTCGAAGCTTATCCGGCGGCTGCTCCGCGGCACCTGCCGCGAGTGCTCGCGGCTTTGTCTGACCGACGACGAGAAGGCGGAGTTCCGTTCGCAGCTTGAGACCACGCGCAGCCTCGGGGAAGACCTCGGCGACGTGACGAAGGCCGCCATCCGGCAGGCTCGTAAGGCGTCGGCGTGTCCACACTGCGGCGAGAAGCAGTACGACATCCAACACGAGAAGCCCACCACCTACTACGAGGTGCAGGAGGTGCTCTCCTCAGAGTACTCCGAGACCATCGCCGCAGCGATGGAGGGGCGTCCGATCGGCGACGAAGAGCCCGAGGACGCCGAGGACCGCGAGCCCATCGCGCCGACGGACCTCGCCGAGGAGACGGGCATCGACGTCTCGCGAATCAACGAAATCATGGGCGGAGAGTTCCGCCCGACGAAAGAGGACCGCAAGGCGCTCGAG
>CAYZJQ010000035.1:0-19491 GCA_964478805.1 uncultured Halobacteriales archaeon
GGTCAACAGGACGAATTCGCTGTGCTGCACTGGTCACGCCTGCATCCGGAGCACCGCCCGCTCCTTCCCGTGTGCTTCGATCATGACATCCGACGCCCGGCGGAGCCACTGCGGCACGCTCGCGACGTACTCCGCGTGATCCTGTGGCTGGGCCGTTTGGTCGCCGTGTAACCGCGCCGGTTCCGAGTAGTGGGTGATTGGGCGGACCCCACCCCACGTCTCCCGTGCGAACTCGAACCCCTCGCGGTACGTCAGACCACGGTCCGTGAACCCGTGGTGGTGGTAATCGAACGTCACTGGGATGCCTACGCGGCGGGCCACGTCCGTGACGAGTTCCTCTACGCCCCACAGCGACGGGTTGTCGTCATTCTCGACGGTCAGCCGAGCCCGGGCCCGTGGCGGGAGGTCACGGACGACCTCGCAGAATCGGTCGGCCGTCGCCGCCTTGTCGCCGTAGTGAGCGCCGATGTGGACGTTGATCGCGTAGCGCGGCGACCGCGGAAGCTCCATCAGGTCGAGCCAGCGGCCATGATGGGCGACCGACTCGACTGATCGGGCGACGGTATCGGGCGAGTCGCTGGCGAGCTTACACCAGTAGTCTGGATGGAAGGTGAGCCGCATGTCGTGGTCCCGAACGAGCCGGCCACAGTCCTCCGCTAGCGAGCGCACGCGCTCGACGTTCGGCAGTTCCTCAAGTTCGAACTGGGAGTTCCACGGTACGAGCGTCGAGCTACACCGGTAGAATCGGATGTCGTGGTCGATGTTCCACTCGAGGATCGTTCGGAGGTCGGCGAAGTTCTGTTCGGTCAACTCGCCGGCGTACGCCAGTCCCTCCGTCTCCCAGGTCTTCTGTCGCATGTCTCGATTACACCGCACCGGCTCGGGACGGTCCCGAAGCGTGTGGTTCATCGCCGCGTACCCGAGCATGCCCCGCTGTACGTCGCCCAGCGGTTAGCGCCCTTCGGGTCGCCTCGGGTCCGCGTGGCATTCGCGCGCCCGGACGGCCGTAGGCCGGCCGATTTATTGCGCTGCTGTCACTACCTGCCGGCATTCGGCCCGCCAGCATGGTGCGACGTAGAGCTGACGTCGATGGGTGCGGCTGTAGCCGGTGTCAGAACGTCGACCCGCGGGTGTTCGGTCGGTCGCTGGCCGAGGGGCTGGTGTGGAGCGGGGCGTTGCCGTTCCGTCGGCCGTCGATACTGGTGGTGTGTCTCTGCATCACCGCCGCACAACTGGCCGTACTGCTATCGACGACGGACGCCGTCGTCGGCGCGCTCGTGAGCCTCGTCAGCGCCGTCCTCGGTCGCGGGTACATTGCCGTTGTGGGGCGGGCGACGCTGGCCCGGGCGGCGCCACCGATGGGGCCGGTCGACTCACTCCGAGTCGTGCTGCGTCGGTTCCCGAGTCTCTGTGCGGCCGCCGGCGTCGTCCTCGCCGCACTTGGGGGGGTCGTCGGCGCGGTGACGATGCTCCGCGATCCGGTTCGGACCGGCGCCACAGCGTTCGGGCTGTCGGCCGTCGTCCCCGACGTCATGCTGGTCCTATTCGTCGCTGCGGTCGTCCTGTACGCGCTGGTGAAGTTCTGTTTTCTCCCGGAGGCGTGTTTCGTCGGAGGGTACGGCCCGGTCGCGGCGCTTCGCGCGAGCTGGGGGGCCACGGCGGTCCATCGAGAAAGAGCGATACGCATCGCCGGCGGGTTCGCGCTGCTGCTCGCGGTCGGAGTCGCCCTCGACAGTCAGTTCGCCGACCCGACGCGCCCGGTCGCACTCGCTGTCCGGTACCGCGAGACGACCGTGGCGGTGCGCTCCGTCGGATTCGCTGCCGGGCCTCGAGTCGTCGTCGACTTCCTGACAACGCTGCTGTACTCCGGCGTCTTCGTGCACCAATACGTCCAGGCAGCGGTCGATCCGTCGGATTCCTCCCACGGCTAAATCCGTGGGCTTGCTCCTTGAGTCTGTGTGAGCCAGTCAGACATCGAACAGTCGGCTGACGGCGTCGGCGAGCGACCGCCACACAGCGAACAGCAGCCCGGGAACCCCGACTGCTGCGACGAGCTGTCCCAGCGCCCGCTTGAGACTCTGGTCGTCCGCTTCAGCACCGAGGACGAGTACTTTTGGGTCACTCGTGACGCCGTAGAGCTTCATTTCGGCGCCCTTCTCGGAGTAGCAGGTGTCGACGACTTCGACGAGTTGTGCGTCCTGGAGCTTGCCGAGGTGGTAACCCGTGTTCTGCACCGAGAGGTCGAGTTCGTCGGCGACTTCCGAGGTCGCCAGCGGCCGGTCGCTCACTAGCCGGAAGATCTCGAGGGCGGTATCCGACGAGAGCGCAGCACAGATCTGGGCCGCCTGTTCGCTGTCGGCGTAGAGGACCGCGGGCTCGCCGTCGCGTTCGATGACCGCGTCGCGTGATGGGAACAGTCGTGACATGCTGGCACCCGAGTCAGGTCCGATATCTTACTCCTGGACGGGAACCCTCTTCGATGGCTGAAAAACGGGTTTGAGCGACGGTCGCCCGTGTGCCGTACCCGGCGACCGACAGCCGATACGCCCGGCGACCGTGGCCAGGTCATCCGCGTCCATCGTCCCCGTAATCCAGTGGTGTCGGTCGGGACAGTCCCACAGCAGGAGCGTGTTCCCGTCGTCCGTCGTGACGAGCGTCCCGTTCACCGCGCCGACGTTCTGCTTGACCCCGTCTGCCTTGGGGACGGCCCCGGCGGTGGTTCCAACCGTGAGCGACCGGTTGCCGTCCCGGAACTGCATCAGGGCCTGGTCACTGTCGTTCTCCCGGTCGGAGACAAGCACCGACTGGAACTCGTAGCCGTCGGGGACCGCCGGCTTGACGACCGGCAGCGCGAACGGAACCGCCGCCGCCGCCCGTTTGCGGTCGTCGAACACCTGAACGCTCGGCGGGTCGTGCCTGACGACCTCGGCGTCACCTGGCGGCTCGAACTGGAAGGTCCCCGGCTCGTGGTCGACACCGACGGTGAGAGTCTCGTACGTTCGCGTCGTGGACATGACGACCGCCCCCGTCTCGTTCGCCCACTCGATCCGCTTTTTGACCGGATACCGCGTCGCCGTATCGATCCACCACGTCTCGGTGGCGACGACTAATTGTTCGTCGGTCGCCCGCTGGATCGGGAGCGACTGACGGTCGCTGCCGACCTGCACGTCAACCCGCAACTCGAGTAACACGTCCGGCGGCGGCGCCATCTCGACGACGTGCGTCCGCCGGCCCGCGACTCGCTCCGTGCCCGCGTAGGTGAACTCATATGAGTCGCGCATCGTCTCGAGGTTCAGGCCGAACGACTGGGTGTCGGTGAGCCAGTAGCCGTTCGCTTCGCTGTACACCACCCGATTTTCCGAGGCGTCGTATTTCCACCGCTGGGATCCGTTCAGGACCGTTCGGTCACCGACGTTCACCTGCCCGGAGCGGTTCGTCGACAGCCCGCGCGACACGTCGCGTACCACGACGGCCGAGCGGTTCGGCGGCGTCTCCCGAAGCGTGACAGTAATCTGGTCGACCCTCCCGTCACGCCGGACTGTCTCGATTCTGCGTCCTGCGATGGACAGCTCTGATTCGCGGTCCGCGGCTGTCTCGACGAGTGTTCTTGGGGCTGGCGCATCGGTTGACGCGGCGCCGAATCCCTGGACAGCCCCCGAACTGGCGATCAGCGGGGCCCCGAACAGGATCGCGAGCCCGACGACCACCAGCCCGACGCGTGCGGTGTGGACCGGACCCGATCGCTCATCTCCCCCGACCGTCATCACCGGGCGTTATGAACACTCCGTTAAATGGATTGATATATCGACGCGGCCGCGCGGTTCGGACATGACGTGTCGGATTCCTCCCGCGGCTAAAGCCGTGGACTTGCTCCTTGATTCTGTGTGACCCGCCCCGCATGGCGCTCGGCGGTGTCCGGCGTGCCCGTCCGCACGTCGCCGTCCGGCGTTGCTGTCCCGTTCGGACGCTCGGTGAACCACGCCGGCGTCCGAACCGTCGTCTCGCCGACGTCGGCGTACTTGACCGTCCGCTCGATCCGCGTCGTGCCGCTCCGGAACTCGAGCGTCCGGCGGGTCACGACCTCGGTGACGAGTCCCGACTCGGTGACCAACGCCTCCAGCGAGGCGTTCCGTCGGAACTGGGAGGGCGGCAGTTGCGCCTGCACACGGTACAGCACCGTCCCGTTCGCTCGCACCTGCTCGACCGTCGTAGCGTTCCGCTCGCTGAGCGTGCGGAGCGTTGCCCGGGCCATCGCACCGGAGAGCTTGACCGGCGAGTCGTACGGCGCGACCCGACGCGTCGTGACAGTCCCGTTCCGAGTGGTGCGAACCGCGGCGCGCTCGCCTATCCGGTATGCACGTCGTCGAGCAGGTGGACTGACGGCCGTCTCTGGCAGGTCGCCACGCACCGTCGACTCCAACGTCGTCTGACCACGGAGCGGGGCCGTGGCGTTGTATCGTCCGGTCTGTTCGACGACGATCGTGTAGTTCGACTCCACGGCAGTCTGGACGGTCTGTGTCCGGACAGTGAAAGTCGTCCCGCGGAGCGCGTCGGTGTGGGCGCCGATCAGCGCCGGTAGATCCTCGATACCGTCGGTAGAGATGCCAGGCGGGGGCGACGGCGTGGTCGTGGACGCAGCCGATGCCGTCGGTGCCGTGCGGGTCGGCGAGGCGTCGGTGCTGGTCGTCGGCATCGAACAGCCAGCGAGCACGAGCACCAGCACCATCATGACCGCCGCGAGCGGGTGGTCGAGTGTCGGCCTCATACGGCGATCACCTCGGGGAACCCGCGGAAGTAGTAGTAGATCTCGGCGAGGCCGGAGCATGCGAGCAGGCCGCCGGCGATCCGGTAAATCGCGCCGGTATGGTCGCCAAGCACTGACGCGGCGGACGACCCACCGATCGCGGCGGCGACCGAGACGCCGAACAGCATGACCGTCATCCCGAGCGCGTAGGCGCCGCCGGCCAGCAGAGCGGCTGCCGGGCCAGCGGTGATCCCGCGGGTGACGACGGCAACGAACAGCGGCGCCGTACACCCCGCCGCTGCCGCCGCGTACAACACGCCGAACGACAGGAAGCCGGCGACACTTCGGCGTCGTTTGGGCAGTCGGACTGGTAGCCGGTCAGGTTTCCAGCCGGCAGCCATCAGCCCGCCGCCGAGCACGAAAACGGCGCCGACCACCAGTTCGAGCACGGCAATTTCGCTGAGTGCCGCTGCGCCGACGACCGCGGTAAGCCAGGTCAGCGCCGCATACACGGCCGTCATACCGAATCCGGCGACGACGCTGAGGAGGACAGCCCGAGAGATCGGGTGGTGGATACGGTCGACGAGCCCCGAGCGACCGGCCGCCGTCGATGTCGTCGTGCCAATGAAGTACGAAACGTACCCCGGTAACAGCGGAAACGCACAGGGTGCGAAGAACGTCGCCGTCCCGGCCGAGAAGGCCAGTCCGGCAAGCGCCGCGGAGGAGAGCCCCGCCATGGTCACTGGTCGGCCAGTGCGTCGTCGACCAGCTCGGAGAGCCCCTCGAAACTCCGCGTCTGCACCTCGGCGCCGTCGGCGCCTGCGGGGTCGCCACTGGCGTCGAACAGCAGATTCGTCGGATACGAACCCACGTCCCACCGCGTTGACGCTCGCAGTTCCGGGTCGTTCACGACCGGCCAGGTGCCGTCGTACTCGGCCCAGAACGACCGGATGAGTTCGGCGTCGACCTCGGGCGTCACCGAGACCATGTGCAGTTCATCCGGTGTGTACGCGGCGCGCAGCTCACGGAAAGCTGGCATCTCGCGTCGACATGGCTTACACCAGGTGGTAAAGAAGTTCACGAACGAGATGGTCCCCTCGCGCTTCAGCGGGACCGATCCGTCCGGGAGCCCGCCGCCCGTGACGACGGAGGGAAGCGCGAGTCGACCGTCCGACGCCGATGTCGGGGACGGGGATGCGTCGGGGGAGGCCGTCTCAGACGGCGCGGCCGTGGCAGACGGCGTGCGGTCGGCGGTCGTCGCGTCGGTGCGGCCGGACTCCGAACAGCCCGCGAGTCCGACCGAGACAGCACAGCTACTGATGGCTGCGAGGAGGGCGCGTCTGGTGGAGGGCATCGCACCCGTACTGTTCGACGCATCCACATGTATCCTTTGACGATTTACGCGTTGCTCGGCACCCCAAACGGGCTTAAATCGAAGTTTTAGCTGAAAGTGAGGGCGCTAAGCCCCCGTCCTCAAGGAGCGAGGCGAAGCCGAGCGAGTAGGGCGGGGATACAGCGCCCGCACGAGTTGCAAACGACTTTAGTCAGAATCCTTAATTATCGATAAGTCGTAGCAAGAATGACCTAGCATGAAATACAGTCCTCGCTACAGACTCTTCCCCACCGAAGAGCAACGCGAGGCATTGGTCGGCCCGCTACATGGTCCGACCGGGTCGACGGCCGAGCGACGCTCCCTGCGGTCGGGGATGACCCAGAGACCCCCAGTTCCCGTTTCAGACGCCCGTGTGGCTCCTCACGCTCGGGTTTCTTTGTCGCTCGGCTCGCGTGCTACTCGAACACGGCGTCGAACCCGTCTGCACCGAGGGGCGGGAAGGTTCCAGCGGCAATGTTCTCTGCGACGTGGGTGGGCGACCCCATCCCGACCAGCGACGAGGTCACTCCCGGGGCCGACCGCGCGAAGTTGATCGCGCGCTGGGCGGCCGTGTCACCCTCGAGGCGCGCGGCCACCCCCTCGGGCAGGCCGCTCGCGAGCTCGCCCTGCATGATCGATGCGCTCGTGAATACGTCGAGGCCGGCGTCGGCGGCGAACCACAGCGCGCACTGGGGCCCGTCGGCGCCCTTGTGGCTCGCGACGGTGAACGCGTCGGCCATGTGGACGTTGAACGGGAGTTGGATCGCACGGAGATGCGTCGATGGCGTCCCGGCGGCGTCCGAGGCGGCCCGTGCCCGACGGACGATCTCGGGTAAGGAAAGGTACGAAGGGTGGTCGGCAGGGACGCGGAACGCCTCCCACGAGGCCACGCCGTAGTGGCGGAGGTCGCCCGCCGCCGCCCGCTCCTCTAAGCGAGTGAAGGCCGCCTGAAGCTGGTCGTACACCGTCTCGCGATCGTGCGCTTCGAGCTGTGTCTCGGGATTGTGGACGTAATAGATGTCGACGGTGTCGAGGGTGAGGTTCCGCAGCGAGCGGTCGAGTTGGTCGGCGAGAAAGTCGGGCGCGATGCAGTTGCCGCGGACGAACTCGGCGGCGTAGTCTGGATACTCCTCGCGGACGTACGCGCCCGGGTTCGCAGGCCGTGCGCCGTCGAAGGGGACGAACCCCCCCTTCGTGGCGACGAGGACGGCCTCCCGTTCGACATCGGCGTCCGCGAGCGCGCGGCTGACGACCCGCTCGGAGCGTTGACACCGGTAGTTGATTGCCGTGTCGACGACGTTGACGCCGTGTTCGAGCGCTTCGACGACGGCACCGTGGTAATGCTCGTCCACCGCGTCGGTTGGGTCCCCGAGGTAGGTACCGATGCCGACGGAGGAGATCAGCCCATCGGCGAACCGGCGAAAGTAGGTGCGGGCGAACGACTCGTGAAACCGATTCCGGTAGGCCCACGTCGCGTCGCGGGTGGCCATAGCACGCCTGGGAGTGGAGGAGGGAAAACGCCGCCGGTCATGTCGCGGCCTGTTTGACCCCGCGTCGGTCAGGCCTCCTCGCCGTTCATTGCCGTGAACAGGCGATCGGCGAGGTTCGCGCGGTCAGCTTCCGAGCCGATGGCGCCAACCGGGACCTGTCCGCCGCCCATCCGAGCATGACCGCCGGCGGCGCCGTCCACGAGCTCGTCGACGGCGAGTTCAAGCGCGTGACCCATGTGGACGCGGTCGTCGCGGGATCGTCCGGAAACGTGGTAGACTCCATCCTTCTCACCGAAGACAGCGACCGCGGTGACGCCCTCGAGCCGGAGCAACTCCTCAGCGGCCTGTGCGATGGTGTCGACGTTCGACACCTCCCCGACATCGGAAACGACGAACGGCATCCGGACAAGCCGGCCGCGGATGGCCCGTGCCTGCACATCGAGCGTTTCCGAGTCCACGGGCGGGTTGGCGATGCGGTCGAGTACGTCTCCATCGATGGCAGGATAGAGAAACGAGCAGCAGTCGAAGTCGGCGTCCGTACACCCCCGCGAGAGGTAGGTCGTATCCGTCTGAATACCGTACAGCAGCGCGGAGGCGACCTCTGTCGGCAGTGTATACTCCCCGTCGGCGCCGTCATCGCCGGGCGGGGTAACGCCGACCGACCGCAAGTACTCTGCGACGATGCTCGAACAGGCGCCGTACTCCGGGCGTACGTCGGTGAACTCTTCACCCTCTCCGTCACCAGGGTGGTGGTCGATGACGGCGACCGGGTCGACCGCCGCCGCGCCGTCGAATCCGCGAGGTTCGTTGTGATCGACGAGTATCACCGCCTCGCCATAGAGTTCGCGGGCCGCCTCGACGCGTTCGAAGGCAAGGTCGAGTACGGTCCGGAACGCGCGATTCTCGTGGCGACGGATCTCGCCGGAATAGTAGATGTCAGCCTCCGTGTCGACTGTCGCCGCGAGATGCGCGACACCGACGGCAGACCCCATCGCGTCAGGGTCCGGGTCGGGGTGCATCACGATCGCGACGCCGTCGTGTGCGGCAAGGAGACGTCGGAGCTGCTGGCCTGGCGCACGCCTGCGTCGCCACAGTAGTAGGGCGACAAGCGTGGCGGCACCCGCGACGGCAAGTGCGATTACGCCGACCATCACGGGTTCGGTACGCGCCAGTGACTCGACCGCGGTAAGACCGTCCCCGACAGCGACCGCCGGCTCCGACGGCCACGTCTTCATACCCCTGACGATTTCTCCCATCCGACAAGTAGCTTTCCACTGTTCACCCACTGCTGGTTCGGAATCGCTGGACAGCAGTGGCATACCCTTCGCGGAAGGTAGGGTACTCAAGCTCGTAGCCGAGCTCGTGAAGCAGGTCGTTAGCCACCCGCTTGCTCGTGAGTATCCGCCGCTCGGCGGCCTCAGAGAGGTCGCCCGCCGCCAGCCGTTCCTGTTTCGACCGCTTTGCAGGCCGGGCGACACCGCACTCGCCCGCGAGCCAGTCTGCGAAGCTGTGTTTGTCTACTGGCTCATCATCGACGACGTTTACGACCGGCGCGGCGCTGAATCTGCCGGCCTCAAGCAAGTGGGCAATCGCTCCAGCCGCGTCCGTGCGGTGGACCATGTTCAGGTAGCCTGCCGTCACTGGCCCTTCCAGATACCGCTCCAGTCGATAGCGGCCGGGGCCGTACAGACCGGCGAAGCGAGCCACTGTCCCGTCGATACCGGCCTCGTCGGCGTACTCGGTTGCGATGCGTTCGGCCTCCGCGAGCACCGACGTCTTCTCAGTCGTCGGGTCGATCGGCGTCGATTCATCAACCCAGTCGCCACCGTGGTCGCCGTACACCCCTGTTGAAGAGGTATAGACCAGCTGCTCAGGGGGGTTCGCGCGGTCAGCAAAGACATCAACGACGGTGCGGAGCCCCTCGACGTACACCTGACGGGCTGCGTCGGCGCCACGCCCGCCAGAAGAGGCGGCGAACACCACGACGTCGGCGTCTGGCACTGCCGCGAGTGCCTCGCGGTCAGTTACGTCGGCTTGGACTGCATCAGCACCCGTCTCGCGGACTGCATCTAGGTCAGACCGACGGACGCCCACGACCTTGTGGTCGCCCACGAGTTGGCGGGCGAGTTCGAGCCCCACGTACCCACAGCCGAGGATGGCGACCCGCATCGTCACCGCACCCGCGCCCGGATAGTCGCGTACAGCAGGGCAAACTCTTCGAGCGTCATCGGGAATCGACCTTCGATCTTCGACTGTACCTCGCGGGGTTCGAGGTCGCCGCCCGCCTCAGCGGCTAGCGCTTCCACATCGAGGACGGCCTGTGACATGCCCATCATCACGGCGTCGCGCGTCAGAGCGAGCACGTCTGCCGGGTTGTCGTCCTCGACGGCGGCGAGGACGGCGGCCGCCTCCTCAAGGGTCAACTGGGGTGCGTCGCCGGCCGCCAGCGCCGCCACCGTCTCGGCGTCGAGGTCGGTCTCGGCAACCACCGTATCGACGCCTGTCGCCTCGACACGGCCTGCTAGTTCCGTAACGAGCGCATCGTACAATTCCGCCCCGGAGTAGTCGCCGGGATCGGTGACGAGTTCGTGGAGCATGCGCTTGAGTAGGCGACCCTGGGTTAAGTGCCTTCGAGTCGCTAGCCCCCTGGTTCCGGCCGAACTCGCGCCCCCACGAGGGTTTAACCCAGTGCCCGTACTACCGCCAGCTATGGAACTGACTCGGCGGATCCAGCGGATGGACAAACTAACACAGGTGCAGTACTCACTAATGGTGGTCTTCGGTGCGAGTTCGATTGTGGCAGCCGCAGCGCCGCTCCAGTCGAACGTGAGTACCGTTCTCGTTGCCGTGTTCTTCGGGTTAACCGCCGGGCTGTGGATCTCACACCTCATCGACGTCCTGCACAGCGCCGCACAGGATGCCTCGATCCAGTGACCTCTCGTCGACCCATGTCGGACACTGATACGGCCGGCGACCGGCCGAGCGACGACTCGCCTGAGGGGCCAGCTGATCCGACGAGCGACACCGCCCTCGCGAGTGCGGCGGCCGTCTCAAGCGAGCCACAGACGCCACAGGATTTCGTCGAGGAACAGAACTTCGCGGCGTTCATGCTTGTCGTCGGGTCGGTCACGGCGGTGTTCGTCGCCGTCTTCACCTTCCTGCTGTCAGGGGTGGTTGCACAGCTGTTGGTTGCGTCCGTGGTCACGATCGGCTTTATCAGCATCATTATCGGGTTCGCGCTGAACGTGCTGGGCTACTTCGATGCCGACGACACCACGGAGTCGACGGAGTCGACACCTGAGCGCCGCCGCCCCGCCTGGCGGCCGGAAACGCCTGTCAACAAACCGCTCCCGCCGCTCATCAACTTCGACTCGGACCTCCAGCGACTTCAAGAGCATTTTGGCGGTGAGCTCCCCGCCGAGATGGACTCGTTCGTCGAGGAGTACAAACGGCTGCGGACGACCAACAGCCGGGATAACCGACGCTCGATCGCCTCCAGTATGCGCTCGGCGCTGAACCCACTGCCCGTCCTCGTGAAAACCGAGGAAATGGAGGAGCTCATCGACGAGATGGGCGACCGACTGTTCCGTTACATCAAAGCCGATGCGACCGAACACCTCACCGTCACTGAGGCTGCGTTCTATCGCGACGGCGCCGAGATGCCGCTGTCGGACCTCCAAGGCGGCGAAGCGCGACTGAAAGCAACGGTCCACAACGCCGGCGAGGCCTCCACTGTCGAGGTTGAAGTAGAGTTTCGCAACAAGGACGGCGTGAAAGTCAAGAGCACGTCGCTCCCGCTTGGGCGTATCCCGCCGGACGCACGCAAGGAACTCAACACCCAGGTGTACGTCCCCTCGATCGCCACGGACGCGAGCGTCTACGCCGTCGCGTCCGTCCAAGGTGATAAAGTTCTTGAGATGTAATGTGGTTTTACCGCACAGTGACCGAGCGCAGCGCTCGTCAACACTCACGGACTTCTGATCTGTGCGGGCGTAACCTCCATACCCGTGGGAAGATTCAACGGCACCTACCTCGTAGTTGGGGTATGAACGGATCGAACGCGCATCCGCCTGCCGGTGTCGCCGCTATCGTTCGTTCGAGTCGTGTGGCACGAGTCATCGCTGAACGCGGGGGTGGCCCGTGACGATCCCACTCCACGTCAGATACGTCGCGCCGGCCGACGCGGCCCGCGAGTTCATCAACCTCTTTGCTGACGTACTTGCGGACCCCGTTGCTGTCGTATTGCTGACCGGTGGGGCGATCACCGGCCTCGTTGGGCTGTTACTTGCGCCCCGACTGAGCGAACTCCCGGACGTCGCGGTTGCTCGACGGACACTGGCATCCTACCGACCGTATCTCCCGTGGATGCTGCGACTCTCGCTTGGGTTGCCGCTGGTTGGCGCGGGTTTCGCCGGCTACTTTATTACTCCAGCAGTGCCGGTGCCCGCGCGCATCCTCCAGGTCGCGCTTGGATTCCTCTTGTTGTTCGGCCTCGCCACGCGGCTGACGGCGGCAGTCGGGTTGATCGCGTACCTGATCGTCCTCCCGTTCCAGCCGCCGCTGTTCCTCGCCTTCGAGTACGTCGGCGGGTTTCTCGCTATCGTCGTACTCGGTGCCGGGCAGCCGAGCGCCGACGGACTGCTTCGCCGGTTGGCGGTCACCGACGGCACGCTCGTGCGCCGACTGGATTTGCCCCGCTACCGGCCGGACGCGCTGTTGAACTCGTTCGGCATCACGCCGTCGCTGGTCGGCCCGATCGTCCGCCTTGCGTTGGGTGTCAATTTCATTTACCTTGGACTGACCCAGAAGCTGCTCAACGGCGGGCAGGCGCTCGCGGTGGTCGCCAAGTATAATCTGACGAGCGTCGTTCCCGTTAGCGCCGAACTGTGGGTTGTTGGCGCTGGCCTCGCGGAGATCGCCGTCGGCGTGCTTCTGCTCGCGGGACTCGCAACCCGTGGCGTCGCATCGGTCGCCTTCGTGCTCTTTACGCTGACGCTGTTCGGCCTGCCGGATGACCCGGTGCTCGCGCACATCTCGCTGTTCGGGCTGGCGTCCGTGTTAATGGTCACCGGCAGCGGACCGTTCGCACTGTCGCTGTCGGCGCTGACGGCCCGGCTCCCATTCGGTCGCAGCGAGGCTGAACCCACCATGCGGCCCTGACGATAGAACGGTCTTGCTCTGGGGGCCACCTCACCAGCCACGCTTGCAGCCACCTCACCGTCCTACGGCGGGGTAATTGTACCTTTATACTGGTGTGTCGTTCCGACAGTATCGACGTACACGTACGTGCCGGGCGGCTCGAACCCCCACTCGCGTAGCCGGCGGTCAATACCGTCGACGACCGTCGTCATATACGAGCCGCGGTCGCGCAGCGTCGCCGGCGCTTGTGTGTGTTCGGTCTCGAACCGGACGTGGATCGTCCCGTCGGCGGCCCATACCTCAACCCGGAGATCTTCACGGAGCGTGGCGCGGACCCGCGGCGGGTCGCCGTGGAGCCACCCCTTACCGAAGGCATCGAGTTCGGCCAATGCCGCGTCCGGGACGTGGTTCATCCCGACTCCCTCTCTTCTACTGGTCCACATACAGTACAGCGCGTCCCGCCGGTCGCCTCATCGTACTGCAGGACGCCCTCGCCACAGTTGCGACACGGCGTGTAGCTCACCGACTCGCCGTACTGCGGCGTCTCCGTCGGGTCCTCGCTCGGTTCGCTGCGCGTCAACAGCGCCCCGCGCAGGTAGGAGAGCAGCCGTCTCAACACGGCACACCACCGGTTCGGCCGGCACTCCGGCCCTCCTCGTCCATGCCCGCTCGTTGGGGCCTCGCCCGGATGAATCCACGGCCCGGCCGGCCACGGCGACGTCGGCCCCTGCGTTTTTATCCGGGCGGCCGTACCATCGCCCGTGGCTCCCCGCACGCCGCTCCTCCGCCCCAGTCGCTACTTCAGTGGCCGCGCATACAGCTCTGTTCGGACGCTGGCGCTACTCGGTGGGCTTGCGCTCACCGCTATCGGACTCGGGCCCGCGGTCGGGGTCCTCTTCACGACGAAGGTCGACGGCACGGTCCTCGTCGATAATCCCGACCGGCCGCCGGAACCCTTCTGCGAGACAAACACATCGACCGGCGTGTTCAACGAGTCGGACTGTGCTGCCCCGGCGCAGATCGAGCGGAACGTCGACACAGTGCTGTGGTCTGCGGTTGAGGAGGTCACTGGCCAGCTTCTCGTTGGCGTGTTCGTCCTCTTCGCGGTGCTCGTGGCGGCGTTTCACGTCCTGTCGCTGTTGGCCGGCGGAGAGTGCCCTCTGGTCGAAACTGTTGCTGTGACTGCCTGGGGGCTCGTCCCGACGCTGGCGGTCATCCCGGCCGCGTACGCGGCCACGTGGCTGGTCATCGACCCGGTGACCGTGACGCCGAACGCCGGGCTCGAAGCCGCACTCACCCCGGCGCTCGACCAGCTACGCTCGGTCCGCCGAGTGACGACGCCGCTCTCGCTCGCCGCCCTCGGTTGGGCAGTCTTCGTCTGGCGAGCGGGACTACAACACCGCCGAAACCTCGACGATACAGCCGCGACCGTCATCGCGGTCAGCGTCGGCCTCCTCATCCTGATTGGGACCGTCACCTGAGACACCCGATACGATCCCGCCTAACTGACTGAATTCGAGGGCGTCACCACGCTCGACCCGGACTGGGCCAGGCCGCGACGAAACGCTCGGCGTGAGCAATGAGACGGTCCTCAGGACCAGTGTCGTGACCGCCGATGACGAGCCGCTTTGAACAACGGCCCGGCCACCGGCCGGTCGCAATGGCGAACGAACCTCTGACTGCCGATTCGGACGACTAGCCTCGTCGCTGAAGCCCTGGCTGCTGAACAAAGACACTCATTGGGTCCTGCCGGCTCGTTCACCACAAGTGACACACGAGCCACCGGCGTCGGGTGAGTACGACCGTTTCCACATCTCTCACTCGAAGTCGTAGGCCGATACCTGGCAGCGACCGGCCGGCTGGACACCAGCCTCTGGACGTCGCAGGGAGTCGCGCCACACCAGGTTCGCCACCACAGCTGCAGGTGTTTGCCCGGCCGGCCAGTGGTGGCGAGTGCTGTTCAATCAGTCGTCGTGTAACTTGGCCTGCTCGCGAGCGCTGGGGTTAGCCGACGGTTTGAACGGCACTTGCGCGACCGTCGCGTAAACGGGTTCGCCGGGTGTTTCAGCGTATTCGTCCGGGAGGTGGACCGCGAACTCCATGTCGAGGGCCTCATCGTAGATCGCATCGGTCAGCGGGACATCGGTCGTGGCTTGGAGCCGCTCGGCTGGCACGAACCCGAGCCCGATGTTGGCCTCGAGTTCCGGATTCCACCCCGCCGAGGTCAGGTAGCCACACTCGACACCCGTTTCGGGATCGGAAATGAGCCAGAAGTCCGAGGGCCATTCCGTAATCGGCTCGCCCGCCATCCTCAGCCCCACCAATTTATATGTGAACGGGAAGTCACCGTCACGGATGGCCGCCTTCTGCTGTTCCAGTGCTTCTTTACCAATATAGTCTACCTCCTTATCATCCGGAACCTGGTAGCCAAGATTGACCTGGAACGGTGATGTCTCGCGGTCCATGTCCTGGCCTAACGACAGAATACCGGCCGCGATCCGACGACGCCCGTTGACTGGCGCCGCTGCCCCGCCGTGGGCTTTCACCGCCTCGAGCACTGGATTCCACACGGCCTCAGCGTTCACCGTCGCCTCGCGGACGTAGATCTCAAACCCGGCCTCACCCGAAAAGCCCGTCTGACTCACCAACACCGGGACGTCGTTGATTTGCGCGTCTAACAGGCCGTAATATGGAACCTCCTCTACTGTTGCATCGATGAGCGACTCGATGACTGCGGGCGACTTCGGACCCTGCACCTGCATCGGGGCGACGTCGATCTCCTCGATAGTGACGCTAAATTCGTTCCCGACGGCAACTCCCTGTAGCCACTGAATCAGGTCCGAATCGGCGATGGAAAACCAGAACTCGTCGGTTTCGGGGCGCAACAACACGAAGTCGTTGAGGATGCCGCCGTCAGCGTTACAGCAGATGGCGTATTTGCCGTTCATCACCTCGATGTCGGTCGCATCCCGGGTGATGACGAAGTTCACGAACGTCTCGGCATCAGGCCCCTCGACACGGAGCTGTCGCTCGACGGCGACGTCCCACAGCGCGACGTCGTTGACTAACAGGTCGTACTCGGCTTCCGCGCCGCCGTCCTCGGGGTCGATGAACGCCCGCGGATGATACATGTGGTTGTACACTGTCGCCTCGTGACACCCCTCCGCGACGGAGAGGTGCCAAAACGATGATTTTCGGACCCGAGTCGAGACGACGAGGTCGATGTCCGCATCGCCCGTTTGCCGCAGGTTTCGTGGTACAGTGCGATCGGACTGGTCGATGTCGGGATGGTTGTGGTGGTCGTCGGCCATCGGTCTATCTCCGTGGTCCCCTGTCGTGCGTACACATCCGTCCCCCGCGTCGGCCCGGGCGACTAGTGGCGACCGGTGGGGTATTCCCCGCCGCGCGATAGTGGGCACCGTCGGTCGTTATGATTCGCTTGCGACACCGTAGGTCGAGTGTCATACGACCGCGCTGGCGCTCCCCGATTACATGCGTCTATCTCTTATCGATATAAGCCGTTTAAGCCGGGGGCGGGCTGTGATCGGGCGGCACGGACGATCGACGACCCGTTGAGCACGACGGCAGGACGCCCAGTCGCGCTCGCCTCCTTCCAGAGTCCCCCGCGGGACCGTGCGTCTGTGCCTGTGAGTCGAACCCATCCAGTCCGGCGGTAGCTGATACAGTTACGAGCGCGTACCTCCGTCTTCAGGCGCGGGAGGAGGCCAAGACTGATGGTTCGGTGAGCCGCTGCTGGTGTGACGAGAAGGCGTCGGGTACAGCGATTCAACGAGAACGTTCTCGTCTCCAGTCGAGGGAGCCCTCAGAGTACGCCCCTGTTGCTGACACTGACTTACGAGGGCTGGTCGGCGAGTGGGCCAAGAACTCGTCGCCGAGGCCTCGTCCCGAGTGCGCAGTACGTACGGAAACGACCGCGACCGATGAGCGGTGCTGGTCGCCGACGCGGTGAGCATACGCTCGGCCTCTGAGGTGTGGGCATCCGCAAACCCGAGCGGCCTCATAGCGTCCCGGGTGGAGTCTGAGTCGCCCTCCGGCGCTCCGGTAAGTGGCCGCGGGTGAGTCGACCCGCGGATACTTATTCTGGTCTCTCTGACGGAGGCCTGTGACTTGGGCCGCGTTCGCACACGGCGTCGTCCTCGCCGTCGGACTCATCATTGCGCTCGGCCCACAGAACGTCTTTGTGTTCCAGCAGGGGGCGGTCCAGCCGCGACTCGCCCGGGCAGCGCCGACCGTTCTCACCGCCGGGCTCTCGGACACGCTGCTCGTTTTGCTGGCCGTCCTCGGCGTCTCTGCGGTCGTCCTCCGCGTCGCATGGCTTCAGTCGGTGCTGTTCGGCGCTGGTTTCCTGTTCCTGCTGTACGTCGGGTGGGCGATCTACACCGCCCCTGTCGTCGAGCCGGATGCAGCGCCAAGTGACCAGCTCGGTGCCCGCGAACAGGTCGTGTTCACGCTGTCCGTCTCCTTAATGAACCCACACGCAATCCTCGACACCGTGGGCGTGATCGGGCCGAGCGCGCTCGTATACACCGGCGCCGATCGCTGGCTGTTCACGACCGGGTGTCTGCTTGTCTCGTGGAGTTGGTTTGCTGGCCTCGCGATCGCCGGGCGGGCACTCGATCAATCGGCCACCGCCGACCGCTGGCTCCGGCATTTCAACACGGTCTCGGCGGTCATCATCTGGGCCGTCGCGATATACATGGGCTGGCAGTTCCTCGGCGTGGTCAGAGGCTGGTAATGACTGATGCCCAGCGGTCAGCGCCCGGGTTCTGTCACCCATAGCGTGCCCGCCTCACGGGGTGGTCTACTCCTGCTTTTCTGTGTCGACAGCTGTCGGTAGCTGTTGATCGCCAGCAGCTGACGCGTCGTCCGGACTCAGTTCGGTCCGGAGGTCGGCTGCGAGGGCTGCGCGATCGGTTGCCTCAATCGTCTCGAAGGTCGCTTCGGCCGCCGCTAGACGCTCACGTGCGTGGTCTGAATCGCCCTGTGTAGCCGCGATTCGACCGGCCAGCAGCTGCGCCTCGGCGACGTCCCGCTGTCGGTCGCCGTTTCGGAGCCGCGCGAGTGCCTCGTTGACAAACCGCTCGGCGTCGGCCAGCTCACCGCGGTCGAAAGCGACGGCCGCGAGCCCACGTTTCGCTCGGCCGCTTGGCACTTCAAGCCCGGTCGCATCCCATGCGCGCAGCGCCCGCCGAAACCGGTCGGCAGCACTGTCGGCGTTGCCAGCATCCAGCTCTGCGAACCCGAGATCAGTACTGATCTCCGCATGGAGTCTGTCGTCGTCGACCCCCTCCGCAGTGGCCAACGCCGTCCGGAGTCGATCAAGAGCCGTCGCCACGTCGCCGCGTCGGCGAGCGAGCACGCCCCACTGGTGCTTTGCCTTCGCTAACCACCGAGGGCGATCGAGCCGCTCAAACAGCGCCACCGCACGCTCGAACCGCTCGTCGGCTGTCTCAAGATTCCCGCGTTCCAACGCAAGTTCGGCTAGTCCGCCGACTGCGTTCGCCTCTGGCCCAGGTGCTCCGACCCGGCGCGCCACTTGCAGTCCCTCCGTGTACGCGGTGGCGGCGTTCTCGTAGGCCGCTTGCTGGAGATACGCCTCCCCCAGACTGACGTACCGCCCTGCCAAGGCAGTGAACAGTCCGTGTCGTCGCGCCAGACTGATCGACTCCTCGTAGTGGCCGACTGCCGTTGCGTGTTCGCCGCGAAGGACAGCGACATTGCCCAGGTTCCGGAGCACGTTGCTCTGTGTGACGATATCCTCGGCGGCTCGGCTGGCCGCAAGCGCTGCTTCGAACCGTTCGACCGCCTCGGTGATGTTCCCGTGCATGCCGGCGACCGCGCCGAGCCCGTTTAGCGCACGGCCACGCTGGTGGGCGCTCTCGACATCGTCTGCGTGGTCCAGTGCCGCCTGATACTCGTCCGCCGCCGTTGCGAGGTCCTCGCGCTGGCGGGCGAGCGTCCCGCGAGCCATCGCGAGTTCGGCGTGATACTTGCCTCGGGTGGGCCGATCGACCGTCTCACCGAACGTTTCGAGCCGCTCTTCGGCCCGGTCAAGTGCCGCGGCGGCCCGCGCCGCGTTGCGTGCGTCGGTGTGTGCTTTCGCCCGGTCGATCCGACAGTCGAGCTCCGTTGTCGGGGGAAGCTCCGGTGGCAACCGCACCCGGTGTGTGTCATGTTCGAAGAGTGCGGCGAGGGTGGGCAGCGACCGGAGCGTGCGGAACAGCCGTTGCATCATCGATGCACGCCAGCCCGCCGGGTCGTCTGCGAGTTCGCCAAGCCACTCGCCGGCCGCGCCCGCTCTGAGGTGCGCGCGCTCGGCGGGGTCACTACTCAGGTCAACGAGGGCGTCCACGCCCGCTTCGATGGCTGCTGCCGCCTCTCCGGGCCGTTGCTCACCAGCCCGTCGCAGGAACTGGAGTGACCACGCGTGGTGGACGGTGCGGCTTCCCGCGTCCGTCTCGAGAAAGACCGCCCCCGTTAGCGTCTCCAGGATCTGGTCCGCGTTCTCGCCGGCGATCGCCCGCACGTGGCCCGGCTCGACCGCGATGCCGGCGACGTTGAGCAGATTGACCGTCAGCCCGGCGGCAAGACCATCGTCTCTCGCCAGCGTCTCAAGCAGGCGGTCGAACGCGGTGGCAAGTGCTGTCGCCGTGTCGTCCGTAGTGCTGCCCGTTCCGGCTGTGGACTCGGTTATCAGTCGGTGGAGGAACAGCGACGGCGTCTGC
>CAYZJQ010000035.1:19591-21316 GCA_964478805.1 uncultured Halobacteriales archaeon
CGTCTGCGCAGTCGCCTCCGCAGCCTCCGGCTGGTCGTCGACAGCCTGCCCGCCGAACCAGTCGGTTTCAAGCGCCGACAGTCCGTCCGGGACCGCTGTCTCCAGCGTTGTCTCGACCTGTGTAACCAGCCGTTCGCGGTCGCGCTCCGAGAGTGTTGGGACACGGACCGTCTCGATGGCCTCGTGCCACAGACGGCCGTGGTCGGCCTCGAGTGTTGTGCGCCACTCGCTCTCGCGGGCGTCGAGTAGTACCGCCGCTGCGGCGGGAGAGAGTCTGTCGATGACCTCAGCGATGTCGGCGGCATGCGCTCGGGTAGCGTCCTCGACGACGACCAGCGGTCGCCCTGTAACGCTGTGAACTGCCTCTATCAGGTCGTCGACCGACTGAAACGCCTCGGCATCCTCGCCGCCGCGGCGGTAGAACACTGGGCCGTCACCGTTGGCGTACCATTCACAGGCGACCTGCTTGCAGATCGTACTCTTGCCGATACCCGGGGGCCCAATGACTGCACAGTGGTCCTCCGCCTGCAGGGTGTCGAGCAGCGTCGTTGTCAGCGAGTCGCCGGTCTTGGGGTCCGTCCGGTCGATAGCGAACCCGGCGTACACCTCCTGCAACCCGAGGCCAGCCCGCCAGGCGACCTGCGGGGGATCGGGGCTGCCGTTGGCGAACAACGAGGCCGACACGTGGACGAACCCCTCACGTTGCAGTGAGGCAGGCAGCGGTTCGGCCGGTTCACTCGACCCGTGGAGCCGGTCGGTGACCGGTCGCGCGGCTGTCTGGTGCGCGCGAAACCGCCTGCGCGCCCACTCGACCGCCTCGTCGGCGTCGTTTGCCACGACGCCCCCGAGCGTGCCGTCCTCGCGATACACCAGTATCCACGCGGTGACCCGATCGGCCGCCTCGAGAAGGGCGACGCCGTACGGCGGCTGGTTCCGATCGACCTCCGATCCGACCGTGTCCGCGGATGAGGGTGTCTCGACCGAGAGACTCCGGACGGTGAACCGGTCGGTGTCGGCCATCGTCGAGAGTCGCCGCTCGAAGTCCGTCTCGAGATGGTCGATGACTGAGGCAGGCGCCACGAGTTCGGCCGTTGCGCCGCCGGTGACGACCCGATCGTGGAGCACGCGAATCTGTCTGGCGTCGGCGACTGTGGGAAGAACAGCCCGATAGCGGTCGGTATCGCCGAGCGCGCGCAGAAACCGCTCGATGGGCCGGTACGGGGCGGCGCTGGTCGCGTGGACGGTCTCTGCTCCCGTGAGCATCGCCACCGGGATATCCGCTGCCGGCGGCAGATCGCTCAACACCGGGGCCGCGTCGAACACGGTCGCTGTTTCCGTCCGGAACCGGTCATACCGGTTCAACGCGAGCCGTCCGGTGGCACTCGTCGTGTACCCCTCGTCGGTCGTGTCCACGAGGCCAGCCGCTTCTAGCTCTCGGATCGCCCGGTCGATAGTCGACCGTGACACACCGAGGCGATCCATCAGATCTGGTTTGGTCTGTGGACGCTCGGCCAGCACTCGGAGCGTTTCGGTTCGCTTTGTCAATACCTCGAACCGGTCGTCCCCACCACTCATTGTCGTGTGCAACGACTGATACATAATAAGCCTACGCGCGACTTCAGTAACATGGACTCGATCGTCGGTTCACACGCCACCGTCGCCGGTCGATTCGTGGCCGCCGCATTGGCGGTCTACGGAACGCACTCGTCTACGATGTGACGGCGA
>CAYZJQ010000036.1:0-21226 GCA_964478805.1 uncultured Halobacteriales archaeon
TCGATGGCAAAGCCACGACCCGACTGACTCGTCCTCCCGGACGGAATCCAGCCTCCCCGACCGCGCGGTTAACGAGCAAGGCGACAGCTACCTGAACGCCCCCCGAGAAGGCGGGGTATGCCGCGAGACCCATCCGCATCGACCGCTCGCGAACACGGGAGCCCGTCGAACTCCGACCGCCGCCGCCGTAGCGTCCGCCAGCTGCTTTTCATCATCGCCGGCTCCCACACCGGCGCGTTCATCGGCAGTACCATCCCGAACTTCGGGCTTCCCGGCGACGTGTTCTCGCTTCTACTCGTTGGCGTGCTGTTCACGCTCCCTTTCATCGTGGACGCCAACTGGGAGCGGATTGAGGGGGCCTGGTATGGGCTCGTCGGCGACTAACCGGAGACGACAGCCCGCAACGCGAACAGTGCGTTCTCCTTGCGCTCGCGCACCCGTCGGTAGAAGTACGAGAGCCACTTCTCGCCGAAGGGCGCGTACTGGTACACCTCGTACCCGTCGGCTGCGAGGTCGAACTGCTCGTCTTCACGCACGCCCATCAGCATCTGGACCTCAAAGGTAGTGCCGAACTCCTCGTGGAGTTGCTTCGCGTAGTCGATCATCGCGGGGTCGTGGCTCCCGACCCCGAGATGGTCGTCGTGTTCGAAGAGGAACCGAAGGTCGTCGCGGTACGCCTCGTTGACGCGGCTCTTCTGCTTGTACGCGAGCTCTTTCGGCGGGTCGTACGCACCTTTCACGAGCCGCACCACGCCCGGCAACTCGACCAGCCGTTCGAGATCCTCACGGGTGCGTTTCATGTTCGCCTGCAGACACAGCCCCATCTCGGGGTACTCGGTGACCTGCGTCTCGAACGCGTCAAGCGTCGTGTCGATGGTCGTGTGGTCCTCCATGTCGACCCAGACGAACACGTCGTTCGCAGCGGCGACATCCACGATGCGCCCGAGATTCTCCTCGAACGTCGCGGTGTCTACGTCGAGCCCGATCTGGCTGGGCTTCACTGAGATTCGCGCGTCGAGCCCTTCGGTCGCGATGTCTTCGATCAGCGTCGTGTACACCTCGGCGTCTTTCCGGGCCTCCGTGGCGTCGTCATAGTGTTCGCCCAGGAGATTCAGGATCGCACCCACATCTCCGTCGTTCAGTTCGCGCGCATGCGAGAGCGCCGTCGCCACCGACTCCCCCGCGACGAAGTTGTTGGCGATGGGTGGAAGCATGTCTACCTTTACCACTCCTCGGAATAAGGGGGTGTCCCTCCCATGGTCGCCGTCGGAGACCCCGCCGGTTTTCACCTCGGGGGGCGGAGTCACGGATATGCTCGTCGAAACCGTCGCCGTCGCCGTTTGGGCGATGCTTCCCGCGTATGTCCCCAACAACGCGGCGGTGCTCGTCGGTGGCGGGCCGCCCATTGACGGCGGCCGGACCTACGAGGGGCGGCGGTTGCTCGGTGACGGGAAGACGTGGCGCGGCACTGCTGGCGGGACGCTCGCGGGCGTGGTACTCGCGGTCGCGCTCAACCTCGTCGCTCCCGTCGTCGGGTCCGCGAGCGGGCTGGCGCTCCCTATGTTCCCGCTTCGGGCCGCAGTCGCCCTCGCGTTCGGTGCGATGCTTGGCGACGTACTTGCCTCCTTCCTCAAGCGGCGCACCGGCCGCGAGCGTGGAGCCGCTTTCCCATTGCTCGACCAGTTAGACTTCGTCATCGTCGCGCTCGTGCTTGCAGCGCTGGTTGCGCCGGCGTGGTTCGGCCAGACGTTCACTCTTCCCGTCCTCGTCGCTGTCCTCGTCGTCACTCCCGTCCTCCACCTGACGACGAACGCCGGTGCCTACCTGCTCGGGCTGAAAGAGGAGCCGTACTAACTCAGCTTGGCCGGCACTCGAGGAGCGTGCCGTCCGGTGCGGCGACGCCCTTCTCGCTCGCACGACGGACGACCTCGTTGGTGACGAAGTAGCGGGCCGACCACCAGTAGTCGCCATGGAAGTTACTCGCTTGGACGCCGAGTTCGACAGTGGTCCCGTTCACAGCGACGTAGAGGCGGTCCTCGTCTCCGGGGCTATCAAGACCGAAGTCGGGAGACAGCGACCCGAACAGTTCGATGTCTTGGGCGACCGGTTCCCCTGGCGAATCGACGTGCGTCTCGGCCGCGCCGGTTTCGGCGGCCGTCTCGATCACCTCACGTACGGTCTCGTCGTCGATCTCGCTCGCTGAGGCGACGGTCGTCCCATCAGGCGGGGCTGCAGTCGTCGCCTCGATGTAGAGGGTCGGTCGGTAGACGCCGCCACTCCCGCTGTACTCGACGACCCAGCCGTCGCCGACCGACCGGGGCTCATCGACGATGCTCCCGGTCAGCCCGTACTTATCGACCGGCGACTCGGGTTCGTACTCGACGACGACCTCGCGGTAGTAGGCAGTCTCGTACGCTTCGACGAACGCGGTGACGCTCGCGGCGTCGAGTTCGTCGGGCCACTCGACACCGAGCCCCTGCGAAATGGGACAGTCGGTCGGGCGGTCTGTCACGGTACGCCCGTCGGTGTCGGTGCCTGGGTCCGTGCCTATCCCGGGGGCAAGGCCCGTACAGCCGGCGAGGAGACCGGCGGCTGCGGCCGTGGTGGAAAGCAGAGTTCGTCGTTGCATACCTGACCGCTCTGTGTGCCCGGGTAAGTGCTTCCTGTAGACTCAAACAACCCTTTTGACTACGCCCGGCTCACAGGCCAACCAGGACGATCGTCGCTGCGGCGAGCAGACACTCGAATGAGAGCGTGCCGACGGCCGAGAGGAGAATGAATCGCCGGTCGTCCATCTCCGCGAGCCCCGCTGGCACCGTGAGCATCCCTCGGGTGAACAGCAGCGAGTTGGAGACGGGAACGACGACCGGGCCCCATCGCTCGAACCAGCCGTCAAACCGCGCCAGTTTCGCGTCGTCAATCCGGAACCACCGCTTTTGAAGCAGGCGCTCGCGACCCAGCCGCTTGGCCGCCGTGAACAGCGCGAACTGCCCGGCCGTCGCGCCGAGGACTGCCACGCCGAGAACGAGCGCCAGTGTTGTCGGGTCTGCACCCAGCAGGAGGACGGCCGCCGGCACAATCCCCTCACTTGGGACGAAGTACAACAGCATCGCCCCCTCGAGCAGGAACACCCCAAGCAGGACGAACAGCGCGAACTCCGAATTGAAGATGTCTCGGAGGACTGGCGTCGCCTCCTCAACGGCAGCCCGAAGGAACGCGCCGGGGTCGACTTGCGCGGGGACCACGACGGTCGGTTGCCCGCGGGCGAGTAAATCCCTTCCTTTCGATCCCGAACGAATCCGTTTTGCCCGTCGCCCTGCGAATCGGGGTATGGACCACCGGGACCTCACTGCTCGCCCACGGCGGCTGCGTGCGGACGGCGTCCGTGGGCTTGTCTCCGAAACGACGCTGTCGTCGTCGGACTTCATTGCGCCCGTATTCGTTGATGCGACGGTCGACGAGCGGGTGCCCATTGAGTCGATGCCCGGTCACGAGCGAGTCCCCGTCACCGAGGCCGTCGCCCGCGTTGAGGAGGTGCTGGCGACCGGCGTCGAATCCGTGATGCTGTTCGGCATCCCGGCGTCGAAGGATGCCCAAGGGTCGCGCGCCTGGGCGGAGGACGGTGTCATCCAGCGAGCGACGCGTGCCATTACCGCGGAGACGGACGCTTTCGTACTCACCGACCTGTGTCTGTGTGAGTACACCGACCATGGCCACTGTGGTGTTCTTGAGGAGGATGCCGAAACAGACCCTCACTTCACGGTGAAAAACGACGCGACGCTCGACCGATACGTCCGCACAGCACGCTCGCAGGCCGCCGCTGGCGCGGACATGATCGCACCCTCGGGGATGATGGACGGACAGGTGGGTGCCATCCGCGCGGGGCTCGACGAGGCCGGCTTCGAGACGGTCTCGATCATGGCGTATGCCGCGAAGTACGCATCGGCGTTCTACGGGCCGTTCCGCGACGCCGCGGATGGCGCGCCGGCCTTCGGCGACCGCCGCCACTACCAGATGGACCCCGCCAACCGTCGGGAGGCTCTTCGTGAGGTGGCTCTCGACATCGAACAGGGAGCCGACGCCGTGATGGTCAAGCCCGCGCTTCCGTACCTCGATATCGTCCGGGACGTGCGTGAATCGTTCGACCAGCCGGTCGCGGCATACAACGTCTCTGGCGAGTACGCGATGGTTCACGCCGCCGCGGACCGGGGCTGGCTTGATCTGGAGGCTGCCGCCCGCGAGTCACTGCTCTCGATCAAGCGGGCTGGCGCGGACCTCGTTCTCACCTACTTCGCGGAGTCGGTTGCCGAACAGCTGTAGCCCGACTGCGGCAACACTTGTCACGCGCGCTGGGCTACGAGCGGCTCGCACCCCTGACGGCCGGTTGACGTTCGTCCGGAAATGCGAGCCACAGATGTTTGGTTCTCTGACGAACAACAACCTTATACAGACAGTATTCTTACTAATTTCGGACGAATGCTGTGTTGAAGGCCGGAATACTCGTGTTTTTCAACCAAACCACTATATACTTCTGTTGCCTGACGCTGAGACGAGTTCCAGAAGACAAATATGGTGGAAAACGAATCGAATCTGGACGTTTTGGTATCGAACGGGGGAATCGAACGATGACTGGTGGACTGACACCGCTGCAGGTGGCACCCGAGATCGCCGCGGGGGCAAACACCATCTGGGCGCTGGTGGTCGCGTTCCTGATCTTCTTTATGCAGCCCGGTTTCGCGCTGTTAGAGAGCGGTCAGGTCCGCGCAAAGAACGTCGGGAACGTCCTGATGAAGAACATGACCGACTGGACGTTGGGCGTCCTGTCGTACTTCATTATTGGATTCGGGCTCTCGGCGGTGGTCGGTGCGCTCACGAGCGGGAGCGCCATCGGCAGTCCGTTCGCGTATCTTTCGGACCCAACCACGTGGGTCGGCTGGCTCGTCGGCGCGGTGTTCGCGATGACGGCGGCGACGATCGTCTCCGGGGCCGTCGCCGGCCGCATGAACTTCACCGCCTACGTCTTCGTCGCCGCGATGATGACCGCCGTTATTTATCCGGTGACGACGGGGATGACGTGGGCTGGGGGACTGCTCTCCTCGAGCGGCTTCATCGGACAGGCACTCGGGACGGGCTATCTCGACTTCGCAGGCGCGACGGTCGTCCACATGCTCGGCGGGATGGCCGGGCTCGTTGGAGCGAAGATGGTTGGCCCCCGCAAGGAGCGGTACGATGAAAACGGCAACACGCGGGCGATTCCGGGCCACTCGATGCTGCTCGCCGTGCTCGGGACGTTCATTCTCGCGTTCGGCTGGTACGGCTTCAACGTGGGCACCTCGTCCATCTACAACGGCGAGAACGTCCTGTTGAGCGCACAGCTCGGCCGTGTCGCGCTGGTGACGACACTCGGGATGGCGGCCGGCGGCGTCGCCGCGATGGCCGTCTCGGGCGCCTACCAGGGCAAGCCCGATCCGCTGTGGACCGCCAACGGCCTGCTGGCAGGCCTCGTAGCCGTGACCGGGGCCGTCCCGCACGTCACCTGGTGGGGCGGCGCTCTCCTGGGGGCCCTCGGCGGCGCTCTCGTGCTGCCGACGTACCGGTGGGTCGTCGACTCGCTGAAGATCGATGACGTCTGTGGCGTCTTTGCCGTTCACGGAAGTGCCGGTGCTATCGGCACGGCGTTGATCCCGATCTTCGCGGTGAGCGGCTTCTCGGTCACCCAACTGGTCATGCAGATCGTCGGCGTCATCGTCGTCGGGACATGGGCCGTTATCGGTGCGATCGTCGCGTTCGGCATCGCCGATGCGCTGTTCGGCCTACGCGTCTCCGACGAGGAGGAGGAGACAGGCCTTGACGAAAGCGAACACGGCGTCTCGGTGTACCCCGAGTTCGTCGCTGGCGGCAGCCGCGACAGCCCCACGACGACGGTCACCGACGGCGGCGAGGAAGTGCGAACCGACGGCGGCACCGCGGAGCGGTCGACCGGCAGTCGCACCGGGCTCGCCGAGCGGTTCAGTGGAGGTGACGACGAGTGAGCGAGATTGAACTTGTGATGGCCTACGTCCGACCGGACAAACTCTCTGACGTCAAGCAGGCGCTCGCCGAGGCGGGCGCCCCGTCGCTGACCGTCACCGACGTCTCCGGTCGTGGTACCCAGCCCGCCAAAAAGAGCCAGTGGCGCGGCGAGGAGTACACCGTCGACCTCCATCAGAAGGTCAAGATCGAGTGTGTCGTCGCCGACGTTGAGGGGAGCGATGTCGCCGAGGCGATCAGCGAGGCCGCCAAGACGGGCGAGAAGGGTGACGGGAAGGTGTTCATCCTTCCCGTCGACGAGGCGTATCAGATCCGCACCGGCAAGACCGGGCCGGACGCGGTCTGACGTGGCGCGGCCCTCCCGGTCCCCCGCGACCGATGATGTAGACGATTCGGAGCCGCTTGGACGGGCCGCGCTTGACGACGAGACGCTCGAGCGCCGCGAGGTCGCCGGCGAGATTGAGGGATACCGCCCGCTTGTCGACTCCGACGCACTCGATGCCCGGACTGTCCTCCTGCGCCTGCGGGTCGCTCCTGCCAACGTATCGGCGGTGGCCGCCGACCTCGCGGACGCGGGGGCGGTCTTGGTGTATGAACTGACGGGGAGCGGGAATCTGCTCGCAGTATGTCGGTTCCCCGACGACGCCGGCCGCGAGTCGCTGCTTGCGACTCTGGCGACGGACGAGCGGGTGGCGGACGTGAACGCGACGGTTGCCATCCGCACGGTCTGTGAAAGGGACGACCGCGGGCTGCTGTAGCACGGGAGCGCCTCGCGCGCGACCCGTTCACACCCGCGAACGGTCGGCTTCGGCAATTCTTACGTGGACGAACGTCCAGCTCTGCTGTCGTCGAGTACTGGCTTTCCCCACGAAGAACGACCTTATATCGATAATACCGTTCCCAATTTTGGACGTATGCGACGATACACGAGGATATATTCTCGATTTTCAAGGTAATCCTTATGTATAGAGCATCCATCACGCTCGACCGTGATTCAGAGTCATATCGTGGCAGAAACGGGCGGAAATCTGGACGTTAGTGGACCAGGTGGTGTCGTATGAACGTGGCCGCGCTCCAGCTCGACCCGTCGTCGGTCGTAGCCGCCGTCAACTGGGTGTGGGTGCTGACGGTCACGTTCCTGATCTTCTTCATGCACGCCGGGTTCGCGATGCTCGAGGCGGGCCAGGTCCGGTCGAAGAACGTGGCGAACCAGTTGACGAAGAACCTCCTGACGTGGGCTGTCGGTGTCACGGTGTTTTTCCTGATCGGCATCGGAATAGAGAGTGTCGTCGCCGGTGACACGAGCGGGAGTAGCTACGAGCTGTTTGCGGTCTTTGACCCCGCAAACGCCTCGGTCGCCAACGGCGGCGGCTGGGTGAGTTGGCTGTTCGGCGCGGTGTTCGCGATGACCGCGGCGACGATCGTCTCCGGCGCTGTTGCCGGTCGGATGAAGCTCCGCGCGTATGTCACCTACACGATCGCGCTGGCAGGGGTCATCTACCCCGTCGTACTCGGGCTGACCTGGGGGGGTGGCTTCCTTGGCGGACTCGGGTTCCTCGATTTCGCCGGCGGCATGATCGTCCACGGTATGGGCGGTATCGCCGGGCTCACGGCGGCGTATATGGTCGGTCCGCGTATCGACCGGTACACCAGTGACGGGGGCGTGAACGTCATCCCCGGCCACTCGATCACCTTCGCGGTGCTTGGGACGCTTATTCTCGCGTTCGGCTGGTATGGGTTCAATGTCGGGACGGCTGCCTCGCCGCTGGCCGGTGACGGCACCGAACTCGCGGCGTTCGGCTACGTCGGCCGGGTCGCGTTGACGACGACACTCGGGATGGCGGCCGGCGCGATGGGTGCCGGGTTGTTGTCCATCTACAAGACCGGCAAGGTGGATACGCTGTACGTCGCGAATGGCCTGCTCGCCGGGCTCGTCGGCATCACCTCGAACACGGACATCATCACGTGGCCCGCAGCGCTACTCATCGGCGGGCTCGCTGGCGCACAGCTGCCCGTTGTCTTTGAGTTCGTCGAGAAGCGGCTCAAGATCGACGACGTTTGTGCGGTGTTTCCGGTTCACGGGAGTGCGGGTATGCTCGGTGCACTCATCATCGCGATTCCTGGACTCACGGTGCCAAGCGTCACCGTTGACCCAGTCACCCAGGTTATCGGCGTCGCCGTCATCGCCGGCTGGACAGTACTCGCAACGGCGGTCGTCTTTGGGAGTCTGAAAGCGCTCGGCCAGATCCGCGTCTCG
The DNA here is from genome assembly GCA_964478805.1 of uncultured Halobacteriales archaeon. Taxonomy (GTDB): domain Archaea; phylum Halobacteriota; class Halobacteria; order Halobacteriales; family Haloarculaceae; genus Halosegnis. The sequence goes on from CAYZJQ010000036.1 coordinate 8,288, forward strand.
CGGGAACACGAGCTCGAAGGGCTCGACATCTCCGAACACGGCGTCGACACCTACCCCGAGTTCGGCCGGCCTGACACAGCTGCCGACGGCGGCTGGGTCGAAAACGACGGCGCTCTCCGGCCGGACGGGGGCGTCGCCAACGACGGCGGCATCAAGCTTGTCATGGCATTCATTCGCCCAGACCGGCTTTCTGAGGTCAAAAAAGGGCTCGCCGAGGTCGGGGCGCCGTCCATCACGGTGACGAACGTCTCTGGTCGCGGCTCCCAGCCCGCCAAGAAGGGGCAGTGGCGCGGTGAGGAGTACACCGTCGATCTCCACCAGAAGGTCAAAGTCGAGTGCGTCGTCGCCGACGTGCCCGCCGAGGACGTGGCGGCGGCCATCCGCGACTCGGCGAAGACGGGTGAGAAAGGCGACGGGAAGGTGTTCGTCCTTCCCGTCGAGGATGCCCACCAGATCCGCACCGGCAAGACCGGCCCGGAAGCGGTCTGAGCGGGCTGACGAAGCCGGCGCGCTTTTCTCCCTTGCCTCGCCAGTCGGCGTATGACCGACACTGACGCGCTCGTTGCGGCGCTGCGTGAGGCTGAGGCTGTTCGCTTCGGCGAGTTCGAACTCTCGCACGGTGGCACCTCCGAGTACTACGTCGATAAGTACCGCTTCGAGACGACTCCCGAGCCACTCGCGCTCATCGCCGACGCCTTCGCCGACCGGGCGGGCAAGACGAAACTCGCGGGCGTTGCGCTCGGGGCCGTCCCGCTCGTCGCGGCGACGAGCCTCGCCGCCGACCTCCCGTATGTCATCGTCCGCAAGCAGACCAAAGAGTACGGTACCGGCAACCGCATCGAGGGGCGCCTCGAGGCGGGCGAGGAGGTCGTCGTGCTCGAGGATATCGCCACCACGGGCCAGTCAGCGGTCGACGCCGTCGAGGCGCTGCGCGCGGCGGGTGCCGTGGTGACCCGCGTGCTCGTCGTCGTGGACCGCGAGGAGGGCGCCCGCGAACACCTCGCCGACCACGACGTCGAACTCGAGTCGTTGCTCACTGCGTCACAGCTCCTCGCCGACCGATAGCGACACCTCCGCCCGGCAGCTCACTGCCCGCGAGTGTGTGGCGCGGTTTCGCGGTACCTCCGGTACGCGAGGTACGCGCCGACGGCGCCGAGAAAGACGAAGGGGACGAACGCGACCACTGGGTTCGAGAGGGCGAACGCCGTGCCCGCGGCCGCGACGCCCACGAGTGTCTGGAGGACGACCACCGCGACGGCGATCTTGAACGCGTCGGCCCAGGTTATCGACACGGGCTGACTGACGCGCCTGGGGGTATCGGCCTTGGGGTCAGGTCGCGCCGACGTGCTCTGCGAGGTCCGTCGTGGTGAGGATGCCGACGACCTCGCCGGCATCGTCGACTACTGGGAGGTGGCTGATGTCGTGGTCGGCCATTGTCCGTGCGGCGGCGCCGACCGACTCGTCGGTCCCGACGGTGACGACTCCTTCAGTGGCAACCGCCGCGACCGTCGTGACGTGTGGGTCCACACCATCTGCGGTCATCGTCACGTAATCCGTGGACGTGAGGACGTGCGTCGGATGACACGCCTCGTCGATGACGACGACCGAGTTCACCCCCTGCTCGCGCATCGCGCCCGCGACCTCGATCACCGGGTCGTCTGCCGCGACGGTCAGTACAGGCCGTGTCATCAGGTCGCCGACTGTAGCCTCTGGCATGGACGATACTGCACGTCCGGACGGAAACGCCCTCCACAAACGGTAACACCAGCCGGAGTCCGGCTACGGCCGGAACTCGAACAGGTCGTCGCCGACGTGGTGCAGCGATTTCACGACTTTCCCCGAGTCGCCGGTCATCCCGTCGCCGTCGACCAGGGCGCGACCGATGGCGAGCACCTTTCCGTGGGTCTCCTCGGCGACGGCAACGAGGTCGCCCTCGGCGATGTCGGCGTCGGCCTTGGTGATTCCTGGTCGCATCACGTCGGCGCCGTCCGAGACGAACGAGATCGCGCCCGCGTCGACGGTGACGACCCGGTTCGTGGGAGCGAACGTCTGGGCGCCGTTGACAGTGAGGAACGGCTCCCCGTCGAAGAAGGCGACGTGGGGCTCGCCGTCGACGAGCACGACCCGACGGTCGGAGTCGACGAACTCGACGTCCTCGAAACTATCCCCTTCGACGGTCACACCCAGCGCCGAGTCGATAGCTGCGACGACCTCATCGATCTCGTCGCCGCGCAGGTGGTGGCGCGATTTGACCTTCATACCCGTCGTCGGCGGGCTCTGCGAATAAATCCGTCCATGCCGTGTGCTACTCGACGCGGGCGTCGACCGTGACTGTCCCGTCCGCGACCTCAACGACCATGAGCGAGGTCTCGCGCGCGGGGTCGGCACCGGTGGCGCTCCCCGGGTTGAGCAGCCGGTAGCCGTCAACGACGGCGTCGCGCCGCTGGTGGGTGTGGCCCGAGACGCCGATCGTGGGGCCGTCGGCCGCGTTGGCATCGGTCACCTCGGCGACGTGGTCGTCGTAGCTGCCGGTGCCGCGGTGGCCGTGGGTGACGACGAATCGGACCCCGTCCGCGTCGAGGGTCGCCACCTCGGGCAGGTCGAATGTCGCGGGGTCGATATTCCCCGCGACGGCGGTCAGTGCCGGCGCGAGCTCGCGAACCATCGCGAGCGCCTCGGCGGAGTCGAAGTCGCCCGTGTGGACGACGTGGTCCGCCGCCCGCATCTCCTCGCGCGCCCACTCCGGAATCTCGGATGCACGCGACGGGACGTGCGTGTCGCCCATGACGCAGAGTCGCATGGGCGACTTGAGGCGGTCGACCCCCGAAAGCCTTCCGCGCCACAGCCCTGGCCTCGGTATGGACCCCATCGCGACCATCAGGGAAGACACCACCCACGGCTCGGCGTGGCTCTCCGCGCGGGCACTCGAGGGGCTCGCCGAGCGGGCGGCCGCGGCCGACGAGTACGAAGCGGTGGCGGCGCTCGCCCGTGACCTCTGCACGGCCCGACCGTCGATGCACGCCGTCGCAAACCGGGTGAACCGTGCGATGACCGAGGCCGACGCACGGACGCCCGAGGCGGTCGCGGCGAGTGCACGGGCGGGCCGCGAGCGAGCGGCCCGGGCGGACGAGCGCGCCGCGGCGACCGCCGCCGCCCACATCGGCGGGCTGGTCTGCACGCTCTCGCAGTCGGGGACCGTCCGGGCGGCACTCGACGACGCTGTGCCGGAGCGCGTCCTCGTCCTCGAGTCCCGGCCGGGTGGTGAGGGCGTAGCGACCGCGGAGGCGCTCGCAGCCGACCACGCCGTGACCGTGGCGACGGACGCGAACGTCGCCGGCGCGCTCGCCGACGCCGACGCGCTGCTCGTCGGCGCGGACGCCGTCCTCCCAGACGGGAGCGTCGTGAACAAGGTCGGGACGCGGGCGGCCGCGACGGTCGCCGCCCGCGAGGGCGTCGCGGTCGTCGTCGCGTGCGCGAGCGCCAAGGTCGCACCCACCGGAACCGATGGGTTCGACCCCGAGCCGCGTGACCCGGCCGAGCTGTACGACGGCGACGCGCCGGTGACGGTCGTGAACCCCACCTTCGACCGGACACCTGCCGACCTGGTCGATGTCGTCGCCACCGAGCGCGGCCCTCTCGATGCGGAGGACGTGCGGATGGTGGCCGACGAGCACGCCGCGGCCGCGCGGTGGACCGACTGACGAGGCGACTCCGTCCGGCTTTTTTCATTCCCGGGTGTAGCACCGCCGTGGCCCCGCGCATCCGCGACGGCTTCCATGCCGCGCTCGCGGACCGCGAGCGCGCCGGCCTGCTCGCCGCCTACCTCCTCCTGTTCGTCGTGACCGACGCGTACGGCCAGCTCCTCCCGCTCTACTACGAGGCGGCCGGCGTCTCAGTCGCGGCGCTCGGCGTGGCGAAGAGCGTCGGGAACAGCGTCGAGGCCGCCGCCTCGGGCCCGGTCGGCGTGCTCGCGGATCGGGGGGACCGTGCGGCCATCGCCGTCGTCGCCGGCGGCCTCCTCGCGGTCGCGCTCGTCGGGTTCCCGTTCGCGGCGTCGGCGCTCACGCTCGGCGCGCTCGTCGTCGGCTTCGCGGCCGCGCGGCTCGTGTTCAACACCGCGGCGACGCCGCTGTTGAGCGCCTCGTTCGAGTCGGGCGCGGAGGGCGTCGGCTGGGCCGTCCGCGACACCGCCATCTACCTCGGCGGCGCGCTCGGCGTGGCCGGCGCCGGGGTCGCCGTCGCGCGGCTGGGGTACGACGCCGCCTTCCTCGCGCTCGTCCCCGCCCTCGTCGGGCTCGTGGCCGTCCTCGTCGCCACCCACCGGCCAGACTTCCGCGGGGAGTTCGCCCTCTCGCTCCCGTCGTGGCCCCGCCCCGTCGCTGCCGTCCGCGAGTTCTCGCGACCGTGGGTGCTGGCCCGCTTTCTCGCCGTGAAACTGTTCGCCGGGCTCGGGATGGGGTCGTGCTTCTACCTCCTCCCGGTGTATGCGGTGCGGCTGGGCATCGACGCCGGCACCTTCCTCCTCGCGTTCGGCGCCGCGAAGGCCGTCTCGGTCGCCTTCACGCTCGCTGGGGGGCTCGCCACCGACCGCGCGAGCCGGAAGTGGCTCTACGTCGGTAACTTCGCCGTCGAGACAGTCATGCTCGCCGTCTTAGCGCTTGCGGACTCGCCGGCGCTGCTGGTCGTCGGCGTCGCGCTCTATGTGCTCCAGACGACGTTCGAGCCGGCCGTCCTCGCGTTCTTCTTCGACCAGTTCAACGACGACGAGGGTGGGCGTGCGTGGGGTATCGCCGGGTCCGTCGCCCGCGGGACGGGGATCGTCGCTCCGGCCGTCGGAGGGGCGGTCTACGCTGCCCGGCCGTCGCTCGCCTTTGGCCTCGGTGCCGTCGCGATGCTGTTCGCGACCGCGGCGGCCGTGACGCTCCCCTCGGACCCCGAGCGCGGGTGAGGGCCGGCCAAACGCCTATGTCCGTCGGCGCTAACCCCTATTCATGACGTTCGACCCGGCATCGGAGGGACTCGACGACGAGGAGGTGTTCGACCGCGTGAACACGGCTATCGCGGACAACGAGGTCGTCCTGTTCATGAAGGGGACGCCGATGATGCCCCAGTGCGGCTACTCAAAGCGGGCGCTCGGGCTGGTGAGCAAGTACCGCGACGACGTGGCGACGGTAGACGTGCTCCAGAACATCGACACGTTCCGTGAGGCGCTCGAGGAGCATTCCGGCTGGACGACGACGCCACAGACGTTCGTCGACGGCGAGTTCGTCGGCGGCAGCGACATCCTCGCGGAACTGGAAGAGCGTGGCGACCTCGCGGAGACGCTGAACGCCGACCCCGTTGAGGCTGACGGCGGCTCCGCCGGGGACGCGGGCGTCGACGCCCCCTTCTAACGCTGTCGAGGCCGCGTCGCGCCCGAGCAGCGCTGTCACGCTCGTCGCACCGAACACACGCACTATCTACCCGAAACGGCATTTCCAGGATTCGTTTAGCTGATAGCAGGCGCTTGCCCGGGAACAGGTGCGACGACGGGGATCACCACTCGGCGTAGGTGAGATAATCAGTGCCCTCGTAGCGAAGTAGCCACGTGCGGTAGAACTCTTCGATCTCAAGTCCGTCGTGTCTGCGGATGCGGTCGACCACCGTGCGGAAGGCATCACTGTCGGTGAAATAACCACCGTCAATGGCCGCTTCGATTACGTCCCGCTCCTCCGTGGATCGGGCGGTCAGTTCGAAGCGGTACTGTTCGCGGAGCTGGTCGGCGTACGTTTCGACGTCCGGTGCGATCTCGCTGACCTCATAGCGGTACTGACTCTCGGTTGTGGTCCGACGTTCGACGCCGATCCGGTAGCGCTCGCTGCGCCTGACGAGGATATCGTACTGTTGGTCCGGAACGAACACCGAGCCGTTGCCGACCGACTCAGCGGTGCCGTAGTCGACGCCGACGTCGTACCCCTCGCCGGTTGGCGAGTCCCGCTCCGCGAGAATCGACACAAGCCGCTGGCGGTCAACCGCTGGGAGATCAGTGTAGTCGATAACGCCCAGTTCGGGGGTCGTCTCCGACGGGTTGAGATCAATCAGGACATCGTACATCTTCACCTCGCTGCTTGCGACCCGCGTCTCCATGACCTCGTAGAAGCGATCCTCGACGCGGACGGTCCGGGTGCCGTCGAACAGGGCTGACAGTCCCGTCCGCGTCGCTGATCCGTTCTCGATAGCCGCGGTGAGGACGTGGTACGCCTCGGAGCCTGGGTCTGCCGTCTCCGACACCGCAGCGGTGATCTCGGTCGACGTGGCGGCGTCCATATCCAGGACGACCGGGGGGTGACCGCAGCCGGCGAGAGGCACAGAGAAGAGGACCGTCCCGCCCGCGAGGAAGCGACGCCGGCGCATAGCGTGCGGTTCCTTGCGGACGGTATCACTCTTGTGTCGGCTCCTGGTTGCGACGGACGACGACCGTCGTGCCGCCGTCGTCGCACTCCTCGACGATGATAACGGGTACCAGCTGCCGGACCGGTGCCGGCAGTCGCCTCGTGAGCCCGCCGAGCCGTCGCCGCGCCAGACAGTATCCACCGGCGAGCGCGACGGTCCCGACGACAAAGAGGTTGAGAGTCGGTGTTGTCGCCGGGGCAGCGAGTACCACCACCGCCAGGCCGCCGCTGCAGGCGAAGTCCCCCGGCGATCCCGAGTAGCCGACCACCCGCCGAGGTCGGTGCCAGTGGCCGAGCAGGTGGTTGTACACGCCGAACTCGGTGACCGGATTCCACGGCGTCCGCTCGGCACTGCCGGCCGCCAGATCCAGGAGGACGTGAAGTGCGGCCGCTCCGAACAGGAGCGCGGCAAGCAGTAGTGCGACCCAACCGGTCGCGACGAACAGCCCGCCTGCGGCCAGCGCCGCCACCGGAGATCCGATCGGGTAGTGAAGCGTCCGCCGATGGCGAGCTAAGAGGTCTACGTCAGGCGCGAGTCCGCCGATGACGGCCGTAGCCACCACGAGCGGAAGCCCGGCGGTCCCGGAGACCACCGGTGCCACGAGGACGCCGATGGCAAGACTCGCCAGCAGGTGGGTGAACGCCATCATACGACTATGTGTCGCTCGTATCTACTCAGTAGAGATAAATAATCGGTGCGTTCTCCCATCTCCATCAGGCCGGTACCGTCGAGACCGATGAGGGGGCTACCGTGGTCGGCGTCACCGCCGCCCTCGATGCGGACGTGCTCGCAGAGGCGGAGGGCCGCGTCGACGCCCCGTTGCCGTTGACCGACAACCGGCGGCGTCGCGGTCGCGTCACCGGTTGACTGAACGGCGGCGGCCACCGGCTCCACGTGCTCAGTGGACTCGATGACGTCACGCTCTGTGCACGTTTGTAGGCGCCACGCGAGCCCGGCTTCACCCCGCCAGCGCGAGGAGTTCGGCGTCCGTGCCGACGCCGTCACCGACATACAGCGTGTCACCGGCGGCGGCGAGCGGCGCGTCGCTCGAGACCGCCCGCGCCCAGCGCCGCTCACCGGTTGCGACGTCACACGCGACGAGCGGCGCGTCGCTGCCGCGGCTCGGCACGGCGTAGACGGTGTCATTGGCGACGACGGGCCGCTTAAGCCCGCCCACCGCGTCGTGGCTCCACCGCCGCTCCCCGTCCCGTCCCAGACAGACGAGACGGCCAGGACCGGTCTCCGGCGCCGTCGAGACGAGAACGCGGTCGTCGGCGACGGCGGGATACCAGATGTTGGCGTCGAACGTGGCTGTCCACTGCGGTCGTCCTTCAGTGTCGAACGCACGCAGGCAGTGCGGGCCGGTGCAGTCGAGTGTGTATCGAGGGTCGAACGGGTAGTAGACCCGGTCGGCATTGACGGCCGGGCGACCGACCGAACAACCGGTCTCGACCCGCCAGCGCTCGCTGAGGGCCGGATCGCCGACGGCGTAGGTCACCGGCGTGCCCGGACTGCCCCCCCGCGTCGTGTAGAACCCGTCGGCCGTCGCCGCGAGGAACTCCCACTCGGTCTCGCTCGACCGGACCACGGCCCCAGAGTCCGCGTGGAGGATCCGGTGGCCCGAGAACGCGCCGAGATAGACGTAGCCGTCCCGTTCATGATACTGTTTCAGTAACTCAGCCTCTGTCGAGGTCTGCCACAGTTCCGTTCCGTCGAGCGCTCGCGCTGCCAAGTCCGTGCCGTCTACCCAGTGGTAGAGCCGGCCGTCGACGTACGTCAGCGCGTTCGCGTCGATATACCGGTCCCAGCGTCGCCTCCCGGAGTCGACATCGAGCGCGATGAGGCGACTGTTCGTCGCACAGTAGACGCGGCCTTCGGCGACGACGATGTCGTTTGGCGTCTCCGGAAGGCTGTGTCGCCACCCGACCTCCGGCGCCGTCCGCGGTGGGCTGGCGTGCGGGTTGTGGCCGGTGTTTGCGGGTCCGTAGCCGGCCTGCGCCCAGGTGCCCGGCCCCGGGCGCCAGCCGGGGTCGACGCGCCGGTCGGGTGCCGACCGAAGCGCGTCGCCGACGGGCGACCGGACCACGGACGTACACCCCGCGAGCGCGGCGGTCACGCCGCCGGCTGTCGCCAGCAGCCGCCGTCGAGAGGATGGCATGGGCGAGGGCTTCACCGGTGTATATGAAGGGCTTTCTGGCTCGACGGACCGGCCAGCAGGTTTTCGGTGGTGCTCGGTGACGGATGAGCCGATGCCTGGCGTGAGACACGGCGCGAAGCGGGGGCTGTTTCTCGTTCTCGTTGGGGTCTTCTTCACGGTCGTCGGCGGGACCGTCGCCCCCGTTCTGCGGGCCTCCGAGTTGGTTCTCTGGTGGGTACTCCCGCTGACCGGCGTGCTCGCGGCCGTCTCGATGGGGGTGACGGTGAAGGTCTCGAAGTACTGGTCGTACCGGCCATCTCGGCGGGTTCGTCCTCGGCCGCACGGTGCCGCTGCCGTTTCTCCTCCAGACGGCGTTTCTCGAGTTCCGTGAACTGGCGCTGTACGGCGGGGGTGCGGCCGCTGCCCTGCTCGTGCGGCTGAAGATCAGGCTGTGAGCGGCTACCGCGGCCGGACCGGCGGGCGACGAGCGGCCGCAGGCGCGGCGAATCAGCCCCTCGCGTCCGGTCAGTCCCCCCGCCCGGCTCGCGCCGGTCGTCGTGCGTGTGACTCGCCGGCAGCCGTCCCCCCGTGACCGCACCGTTGAACCCCACGCGGATCGAAGCCCGCACGAACGTGGCTTCCACCGACCGCCAGTACGACCTCGTGGTGTGGGGAGCAACCGGCGTCGCGGGCCGGCTCGTGGCCGAACACCTCACCGCCCGGTATGACCCCGACGACCTCGCGCTCGCGCTCGGCGGGCGCGACGAGCAACGACTCCGGACGGTCGAGCGCGACCTCGTCGCCGCCAGTGACTGGTCGTCGCTCCCGCTCGTGCTCGGCGACGCGACCGACCCCGACAGCCTCCGCGACCTCGCCCGCGAGACACGGGTCGTCTGCACCACCGTCGGCCCGTACACCGAGTACGGCACGCCGCTCGTCGAGGCGTGCGTCGAGGCCGGTACCGACTACTGTGACCTCACCGGCGAGGTGACCTGGATTCGAGAGACCGTCGACCGCTTCCACGACGCGGCGGTCGCCAACGAGGCGCGTATCGTCCACAGCTGCGGGTTTGACTCCGTCCCCGCAGACCTCGGGACCGCGCTCGTCCAGTCGTTCGCCCGCGAGCGGTTCGACGCGCCCTGCGAGCGGGTTCGTATCTATCTCGAGGCCGGCCGCGGCGGCGTCAGCGGCGGCACACTCGCGAGCGCCGCGGCGATGTTCGACGCCGCCGAGCGCGATCCAACCGCCCGCGCGGCGCTCCGGAACCCCTATTCGCTGGCGCCCCCCGGCGAGCGCAGCGGCGTCGATCCGGGCGAACAGCGCGGGGCCGAACGCGATCCGCTTCGCGGCGGCTGGTCGGCGCCCTCGCCGATGGCGCCGGTGAACGAGCGGGTGGTCAGGCGCAGCAACGCGCTGCTCGGCTACCCGGGAGGCCACGGTTTCCGGTGCACCGAGGTGATCCCCACCGGGCGGGGGCTCCGCGGGGCCGCGACCGCTACCGCCGTCGCTGCAGGGCTTGGGGTGGGGACGGCGGCGATGTCGGTCCGCCCGGTTCGCGAGGCCCTGGCACGCTTCGTGTTTCCCGCTCCCGGCGACGGGCCGACCCGCGACCAGATCGAGGGCGGTCACTTCACCGTTCGCGTGCTCGGCCGCGGGACAGCCGCGGACGGTCCGTTCCTCGTCTCGGCTGAGGTTGGCGCCGACCGGGATCCCGGTTACGGCGCCACCGCGATCATGCTCGGCGAGGCGGCGCTGTGTCTGGTGTGCGAGGAGACGGGGGCATCGACGGCCCCTGGCGTCACGACACCCGCCGCGGGCATCGGAACGCCCCTCGCCGACCGGCTTCGCGCAGCCGGGATGACCGCCCGCGTCGAGGAGTGGGTCGAAGGGCGGTGACGCCCGCTCGCGAGCGGACGACTTAGGGGCGGCCGTCCCTTGCGTTCGGCCGATGCCCGAGCCACGCTTTCGCCGGTACGACCCCGGCGATGCCGACGCCGTCTGGGATCTCCACGAGTGGGCGATGGCGGAGACGGCGACCGACCCCGCCGACATCCCGGGCACCGACGACCTGCGCGCGGTCGAGCAAGTGTATCTCGATGCGGGCGGCGAGTTCCTCGTCGGCGTTCTCGACGGCGCTCCGGCGACCGTCACGCCAGCGGGGGGCGACCGGCACCCGCCGGCAACGGCCGACGGCACGCTGGTCGCGATGGGTGGCGTCGTCCCGAGCGAGACGGGCCATGACGACGAGCGGACGGTCGCGGGTGCCGCCGAACTTCACCGGATGCGCGTCGCGCCAACCCACCAGCGACGCGGCTACGGGCGGGCGCTGCTCGACGCCCTTGAGCTGCGGGCCCGCACGCTGGGGTTCGAGCGACTGCTCGCGACGACGGCGCGGACCCAGCCAGCAGCGGTCGCGTTCTACCCTGCAGCCGGCTACGCCCAAGTTGGCGAGTCGACGGTCGCGGGCTATGACCTGGTCCACTACGAGAAGGAGCTGTAACCGCCGATCGCGCTACTGGCTGGCGAGCACGTCGGCGAGTGCGGCCGCGCCCGCCTCGAGCGGGCCGTCGTTCTCGACCAACTGGACGGGGGCGTCGACGGCGACAGCGTACTCGAAAGCGGCCGTCCGGCCGAGGTCCTGCTCGAATTCGATGGCCCGCGCAGAGGCGTCACTGTACGCCCGGTCGGCCTCGGCGCGGCGCTCACGGATCGTCTCCGGGGCCGCCTCGACGAGGACGAACCGGTCAGGCTCGACGTCCTCGAGGACGCCCGGCGGGAAGCCGGGCAGGAAGCCGGCGTCTGTCTCGACGGCCAGGTGGGTCGTACAGATCACCGCGGCTGCCTCAGCACGGTCGGCGACGTACTCGCCGGCCCGCCGCTGGAGGCGCCGGGTCTCGCGTCGGGACAGCGACCCCAACTCCGAGCGCGACGTCGCGAGATCGTGCAGCGCCGCCTGCTCGAGCATGACGTCGCCGAAGTTGACGAGTTCGTACTCGTCGGTCAGTTGGCGGCGCGCCCGCTCGGCGAGCGCCGAGAGCCCGACTCCCGGGACACCGGAGACGACGGTGACGCTCATCAGAACGACACCTCCTCATCGGGATCGGTCGCTTGTCCGCCGCGGTCGTCGTAGAACTTCCGGCCGATGAACGCGTCGCTGACGAACGTCACCAGCGCGTCGTAGAGGCCGTCCGCGGAGTCGAACTCTTCTTCGGGACAGCGGTCGAGGACCTCGGCGATGGTCTCGCTCCCGCCGTTCGGTGCCTCGAGTTCGCGGTCGCCGAGTGACTCGACGACCGTCTCACAGCGCACCGGAAACTCCAACTCCCGGGCGAACACGTCACGAACCTCGGGTAGGCGCATGCTTGTTGTTCGTCATGAACTATGATAGGGGTACCGCAAGCCGTACTGTTTGCGAGGACTACCCGAGGTCGAAGTGCTCGGCAGCCGTCTGCATGTCCTTGTCACCGCGGCCACAGAGATTCACCAACAGCGTGTCGTGACGGTCTGCCTCGGCGAGTTTGACCGCCAGCGCGATGGCGTGAGCCGGCTCGAGCGCCGGGATGATTCCCTCCGTCTCGCTGAGTTCGCGGAACGCCGCGAGCGCCTCCTCGTCGGTGACGGCGTGGTACTCGGCTCGGCCCATCGCCTGGAGCGCGGCGTGTTCGGGGCCGACACCGGGGTAGTCGAGGCCGGCCGACACGGAGTGGTTCTGCGTGTCGTCGTCGATGACACGCGTTTTCATTCCCTGGAAAATCTGCGGCTCCGTCTGTTTGGTCTTCGACAGCGGCGCGGAGTGATGCTGGTCGTCGGTGCCACCCGGCTCGGCGCCGTAGAAGGCGACGTCGTCTTCTTTGAACGCATGCCACAGTCCGATGGAGTTCGATCCGCCACCGACACATGCCACGCAGGCGTCCGGCAGGTCGCCGTGCAGTTGCTGAATCTGCTCGCGGGCTTCGTGGCCGATGACCGACTGGAACTCCCGGACCATCCGCGGGAACGGATCCGGGCCGACGACGCTGCCGACTAGATAGTGGGTGTCGGCAAAGGAGGCGGCGTAGTCCTCGAGCGCGGCGTCGACGGCCTCCGCGAGGCCGGCGTTACCGCGGTCGACCGGCTCGACGTCCGCACCCATCAGCCGCATCCGGAACACGTTCATTTCCTGGCGGGCCATGTCGCGTTCGCCCATGTAGACGGTCGTATCGAGATTCAGGAGGGCACCGACCATCGCCGTCGCAGTGCCGTGCTGGCCAGCGCCGGTCTCAGCGATGAGTCGGTCCTTTCCTTCGCGTTTCGCTAGCAGTGCCTGCCCGAGCGTATTGTTCAGCTTGTGTGCGCCGCCGTGCAGCAGGTCCTCGTGTTTGAGGTAGATG
>CAYZJQ010000037.1:0-20914 GCA_964478805.1 uncultured Halobacteriales archaeon
CGGTGAAGTAGACCCGGAGCATGTGGAGGAAGACGGCGGCGACCATCACCTGCGCGGACCAGCGGTGAAGGCTTCTGAGGAAGAAGCCGAACCGGAGGTCTGTCATAATGAATGTGATCGAGTTATACGCCGTTGAAGGGTCGCCGGTCGTCGCTGGGCTGTAATAGAAGCCGAGCAGCGCGCCCGAGATGGCGGCAACAATATACGCGATGGTACTGAAACTCCCTAAAGCGTACAGCGGGTACCAGTACCAGAACTTGTTGTCAAGATTGTACTGTTCGGTGTGGCTCTTCGGCATCTGCATGTTGACCTTGTAATAGAGGTCCTCCAAGATCTCGAGGTAGTCAACGATGCGGAGCCGTTTGTCGAGCCACATCAACACCGTGAGGTAGCCGGTTTCGATGGGCGTGAGATCACGCTCCTTCATCCACCCCCGGTGATCGTGTTCGTCTTTTGGTTCTAGACTCATGCTCGGGTCTCCTTACGTCGTGTATGTGGCTCCATCTTCTTATTCCTCCGGTCGCGGCAGAGCGACGAACGACTTCTGCACAGGGCTGAACGGGTCGTACACTGACTGGTGGCATTGACAGTACACTCGGTTCTCTGCGCCGAAGTTCGCCGACCCTTCGATGTGTTTGAATCCCGGCACACAGCAGAAGTGCGTACACTTGTTGAGCCAGGCGACGAATCCGTCTTGAGTCGCCGCCGAATAGAACTCGTCTTCCTGTGCTAGTTCCTCGATGCGCGTCGACCGGAGCACTGAGATTGGCAGCGTTGACTGCGGCTCCACGTCCTCGGAGCGCCATCGGCCGACGGCGGGCTTACCGACCCCGGAGTTGCCGATGCCGTTGCCCCACGTCTCGTAATCGTCGAACATGTCGACGGTGAGCGGCGCGCCGGCCTCGAGGTCGGACATCCAGTCGTAGGTGTTGCCCGCCCCGGAAGCGACACGAAACGTGTTATCCTGATCGGTTCCCGGCCTGACGCCGGGGTAGGTCTGAACCCCACAGTACTGGAACCACTGCGAAGAGTAGGTGATACCACCGAGCTCTTGTTCTGCGACTTGGACCGTACGGCCTCCCTCGGTGACTTCTTTCACCTCTGGCCAGACGCCCTTCAGTTCGCCGTCCTCGATGGTGAGCGGGATGATCGGCATTCCGCGCGGTGCGGGTCCGTCGGTGTTTTCGATGGCCATATACTGGGTAATCCCGCCACCCGCGCCGCTGGAGGACGTAGCAGTTCCCAGCGCGGCGAAGCCGCCGGTACCGACACTGGCGAGCGTCGCGGACCCGACGACACCTTTTACGAACCGTCTACGACCTGATTCCGTCGGATACTTGTCTTCGTCTGCTGGCATTATTTCTTGTAGTAGGGGTATACTGCTCGTTTGATCGACTCCCAGGCGTCACCACCGTCGAGTGCCTTCGTCCCGTCGACGTCCTCTTCGCGGATGTAGAGGTCTTCCCATTTGCGCCGGCGCTTCTTAACAATCATCACGTCCGGAAGAAACTCCTTCCGATACAACAGCATGATGAACGCGAGATCGATAAGAATGACCGCGAGAAGGCCGCCGAGGAACATGTTGCCGAACTCGGAGAACCCCCACCCCGCGACGAGCCCATAAGTGAACAGCCCGATGAACACGACCTCCAGCACGGTGAGGAGGACGATCCCGATCGCTGCTGCCGTTGACTCGCGGGCTGGCTCGTATCGGTGGATATCACCGTAGGTGTTGTTGCCGGAGCTCATCCTATCTATTCCCTCCGCTTGCGTGTGGTGACTCGCCGTACTTCAGGAGGAAGAAGGTGAACATTAGCGACACCAGGATGGCGAGGATCGTGGCAATGCCCACGAAATGCGCTTGGATCGGGACGCCCATGTGTTTAGGGTCGGACTCCCCACCACCGGATGCAGGGGCCTGCCCGCTCTCGTTGACGACGACCTCGCCTACCATCCCGGCCGTGGCGTGGGGCGCACAGACGTACTCGTAGGTGCCCAGCGTCTCGAAGGTGTGGCTGTACTCGTAGCCGGTGTCGAACAACTGTGAGGCCCCGCCCTCAGTTCCCTCCCAGTTCGCACCGTCGGGTTGGGACTCAACGACGATATTGTGACCGTCGGAGGTCCACACCCATTTGACGGTATCGCCCGGGGCGACGTACACCGTCTCGGGGACGAACTTCAGGCTGCCCGTCAGTTCGACCTCTTTGGTGCTTTGGGCTGCTGCGGAGCCAGACGCGCTCACAGCGCCGGCTACGGCCGTGGCACCGCCGGCGGTCCGCAGGAATTCCCGTCTATTCATAACGGCTAGGGCTCCGGTCCGTCCGCGTATAAATTCTCCGAAGGCCCCGCTTCGCGCCTCGGTTTTCTCACTCCTGGGGGCTGTTACAGTGGTCCGTTACGCCCTTGTCTCGCCATCGCTGCTTTCGCCGGCCACGCCCTCCTCGAGCCGCGGGGACTCGCGGGCACTTTCAGGCAGCCACTCTGGCCGCTCGCCGTCCTCCATGCCGACTGCACGGAGGCGGTTCCGGTACTCCTCAGCACGGAACCGGTCGGACAGCCTGGCGTTCGCTACAGTAAAAAAGAGCGTGCCGCCGGCGAGCATGAACAGGAGGCCGATGGTGCCAGCAATGACGCCTAATTCACCGGAGACAAGCGCACCGCCGCCAAGAACAATACCAGCAAGCAATAGCGCGCCAGCCGTCAACTGAATCATCAGGTTGCCGAACTCTCCCGACCCCTCTGGCACCTCCATCGGGCGTGGAAGTAGGTCGCCCTCAGGCATCGCCGGGGCGTCGTAGTCATCCATCGAACACAGCGCCACTGAGGGTTTCACATCGCGGAGGACGGTGCCTTCCCCCTCGACTGAGCCGTCGGCATAGACGACGGCGTACCCCTCGTCGGAATAGGCAACGACGCGGTCCGGGTCGGCGAGCCGCTCAACGCGGGCGAACACGTCCCGTTGAAGGACTCGGACCTTCACGTCGGCTTCAACGCGGTCCAGCAGTTCCGCCCCCGTGATCCACGTCTCAGGATCGAAGACGGCCTCCCACTCCTCAGGACTCATCCGCTCCATCTCTGCGGGGCCGAAATCCTCGAAGTCGTACTCTGCTTCAACACGGCGACGGAGCTCTTCGAGCGACTCGTCGTCGCCCTTGTTATTTTCACCGACCCGACGGATCGCAGGCTCGACCGCCGAGTTGTCCGATCGCTGCTCCCCGTCGGCGGAGTCGACCATCGCACGGGGCTACGACCGCGGTTCCGTTAAGCGTGTCGTGCCTCGTCGATTACAGTCGGGCCAGGGCTCGGCTCGCTCACTCCTTGGGCTCAATGACGCCCGCGAACGTCTGGGTGGTGATGACACCGTCTTCGACAACGAAGGTGTCCGTCGCGAACTCGTACTCGTTATCCGGCGTTTCCCCCTCCCAGGTAATGTACGCCACGTCGTCCTCAACCTCCTGTAAATGGACGGTGATCGTCGCGCCCTGTCGATCGAAATCAGCGAACAGGCCCTCGAACAGCCCCTGAATCTCGTCGATTCCCCGGTAAGTCCCGTCGTTCGTGATAACCACTGACGATTCGTCGTAGTCAGCCATCACTTCCTCCAGGTTCTGGTTCCCGAACGCATCTAGGTGATGCTCCAAGACACTCGCTGTAGTGCTCATCGCGTGTATGCGATTGTGTCACAGCCACATAACCATTGACGGTTCCGGAGCCGGCAGGGCTAACCACACCCCGGGCATACCGTTGAACGATGGTCGCCGACGCCACCGTCGCCACCCTCGTCGCCGTCGCCGTGACGGTGAGCCTCCCCTGCTTCCTCTACGGCGCGTGGATCATGATCGACAACGACCCTGTCACCTGGGGCGTCCTGACGTGGCACCTGAAGTACATCGTTACCGGGCTGACGCTGACAACCGTCCCGCTCGCCGTATGGATGTTCCCTCGACTGTTCGGGCTCGCCGGCCACTCCTCGCAGTTCGGCGGCTTCGCCGTTATTCACGCCTTCCTCGGGCTGACTGCCTACGCCTTCTTGGTGTTCGGCTTCACTGGTATCGTCCGCATCTTCCGTGCGAAGTACGAGCACGACCTCTACAACGAGTACGATGAGGACGTGCTGCTCGACGAGATTGGCGACGATCGGATGAGCCACTGGCGGTCGCGCCTGCGGGTCGGCGTCTTTGGCTACACACTCTTCTGGATCCTCGCGTGGCTCACTGGGCTCACACGGTATGCTACCCGCTATGTCCTCCTATGACATCCTCCTCGCCGTGAACGGCGAGGGTTCCTCTCGCTGGGGTATCGCTTACCGACCCACGGAGGCAACTTGGGTTCGTATGCTCCTCGTTGGGACGGGGAGAGCGTGGTGACTCCAACCAGTCGTGGTTGTCCCACGTGAGGCATACACGCCGTGCCATCGACCGTGGTACCGTCGTCTGCCGCCGAAGGAACGTCTCTGACGCTGTGAGGTCGGCGTGTCCCTCGAAGCCACACGGACACGTCAGCGTGTCGCGGTGGCGCGTCGTCTCCGCTGTCGAACCGCAGTTCGGGCACTCTTGACTCGTCCACGCCTCTGATCGAACCTCGACCGACATGCCGTACTCCTCAGCGGTACACGTCAGTCGGTTCACGAACGCTCGGAACGCCCAGAAATTGTGCGTCTTCGCGTTCGTCTCCACCGACCAGTGTGTGTCCAGCACGTCAGTTAATGCCCCGATGTACACCGTCGAAACGCCCTCCTCGTACAGGCGTTCAATGAGGTCACGAGCGAGTGCGTCTTGGGTGTGGTCACGGCGCTTGGTGCGTCGGTCGTACAGGCGTCGGATGTGGTGACTACTGTACCTTCCCTCCTCCAAGAGCGATTGGGGCCGGGCGATTTCTCGCGTCGTGTCACGGAACCTGTCGAACAGGTCGCGTCCGTCGTACAGCAGTCGCGTGCCGGTTGTGGTCGCACAGGCGACGAGGGTGTTCGCACCGATGTCCAGAGCGGCTTCTTCCGAAGCCAGTGGGTGTGCCAGTCGAGACTCGTCGATGGTGACTGGCTGAAAGGCCCTGAACTGCTCCGAATGCTCGTCGTAGTACAGCTCCAACCGACCCTGCGTGTCGTACTCGTTCCAGTTGGAGTCGCCTTGAACTTCGAGCCGGAGGCGTTCACGGTGTCCCAACCCGTACTCGTCTTTCAGGTCTTTGCCGACGAGGATTTCGAGTCGGGAGTATTCTCCCCACTCGACTGAGTACGACGTGTTGCGGATGTACGTTCGGAGTTCTCGACCTTCGTCTGCGTTGCCCCAGAATCCGGGTTTTCCGTTGGCTTCGCCCTTTTTCTTGAGGCTGAAGAACGACTTCCACGCTTCGCGGTTCTTGCGCTCGATTTGCTGAACCGTGGACGCGCCGAGAACACCGCCATAGCGCCCGCGATACTCGCTGATTTCCCATACGTCTGCGTCTGGGTCGGCGGAGTTCTCGCGACGCTCGTAGTTAATCTCGTTCCAGAGCGCGGCAGAAGCGTCCAACAGGCGGCGAAGCAACTCCGCGTCCGCGTCGGACTGCGGAACCACCTCGAACGTGTTGGTCCGCTTCATGGACCCATTGGAGGATGTGTCTACACCTATATGTCTGCCATCCGGAGTGGAAGTGAACACGCGGGGGAGACCACCAACTGGGCGGTGTCGGTGGGTGCGTCCATGGTGTCGGATTCACGCCCGGCCTAGAGGCCGGGACTCTCTCCTTGATTCAGGTAGTCACCACGCCTCACCGCTTGCGAGATCTACAGCGCCGTCGCCTCGCTCGGAGGGACAGATATCCGCGAGCGTACACTCTGCACACTCGGGCGATCGAGCCGTACACGTCGCCCGCCCGTGTTCGATGAGCAGGTGGGTGAACTCTTTCCACTCTGACTCTGGAATCACGCTCATCAGGTCGTCCTCGATTCGTTCTGGGGTCTGTTCCTCCGTCAGGCCGAGCCGCTGTGTAATCCGCTGGACGTGCGTATCCACGACGATTCCTCTCGTGAGATCGTGCCCATGCTGGAGGACGACGTTCGCCGTCTTCCGGCCGACGCCCGGCAGGTCCGTTAACGCTGACATCGTGTCAGGCACCTCCCCGTCGTGCTTCGCGACGAGGGACTCACCGATCCCTTTTAGATAGCGGCCCTTGTTGTTATGAAAGGTAACTCCGTAGATGTCCTCCGCGAGCTGCTCCTCTGAGGCGTTCGCGTAGTCGGCCGCCGACCGGTATTTATCGAACAGCTCCGCCGTGACCCCGTTGACCCGTTCGTCGGTACACTGCGCCGAAAGAACCACCGCGACCAGTAGCTCCAGTCGGGTGGAGAAGTTTAGCGAAATCGTGGGATCCGGGAACTCCTCGTAAAGCCGATCGATGACCTCGGTGGCCTGCGTCTCTCGCGTGTCGAGCGCCGTACCCATATCCCGTCCGAGAGTCGCGGGAGCATAAACCTGGGCTCCCACTGCTACGAGTGGCCGCTACAGCCCGAGCTCGCGTCCGATGACGAGATGCTGGATTTCGCTGGTCCCTTCCCCGATTTCCATGAGCTTCGCGTCACGATAAAACCGCTGTGGCGCGAAGTCAGTGGTGTAACCGTAGCCGCCATGAACTTGGACGGCGTCTTCGGCGACTTCACGGGCCGTCTCAGAGGCGTCGAGTTTGGCAAGCGAGGAGAGCCGGGTCACATCCTCACCAGCGTCGTACATCGTGGCGGCCTTGTGGGTGAGCAGCCGCGATCGCTCGATCTTTCGATCCATATCAACAACCATGTCGCGGACGGCGTCGAACTTCCCGATAGGTTTGCCGAACTGTTCACGTTCAGTGGCGTAGTCTCGAGCGGCCTCGAACGCTCCCTGTGCGAGTCCGGTTGATAGCGCTGCGATAGAGATACGTCCGCCGTTAAGCGTCTTTTTCGTCTGTGTCCAGCCGTCACCTGCCTCCCCGAGCAGCCGGTCCTCGGGCACGCGAACATCGTCGAGCTGAATCTCACAAGTCGGTGAGGCGTTCAGTCCCATTTTGTCCCAGACGGTCGTAACCTCGAAGCCGTCATCCTCGTCGGGATCGATAATAAATGTCGAGATACCATCATACCCTGCGCCGGCTTCGGTGACTGCCTTCACCAGCACTGTGCCTGCGACGTTCGCATTCGTAATGAACTGCTTGGTCCCGTTGATAACCCACTCGTTGCCGTCCTTTTCTGCTGTGGTGTCCATATCGCTTGCATCCGATCCAGACGACGGCTCAGTAAGCGCCCAGGCCCCGATGGAGTTGCCGCGGGCCAACGGCTCAGCCCACCGCTCTTTCTGTGCCTCAGTGCCGAACATGATGATCGGCATCAGTCCGAGGGAGGTGTGTGCAACGTACGATAGCCCCACAGAGCCTGAAACGCGCCCGAGCTCCTCGGCGACCAGCGCGTACATCAGGTAGTCGCCGCCGGCACCGCCCTCCGCTTCAGGTGCCGGGACGCCCATCAAATCCAGCTCACCGAGTTGGGTGAATACTTCCTCGGGGAACCGATGCTCGTCTTCGATCTCTTGTGCAATGGGCTCGATTTCGGCCTCGCAGAAGTCCCGGACCGTGTCCCGGATCATTCGGTGTTCGCTCGGGAGCGTAAAGTCCATACACCAGCAAAGAGCGGTGCGGAGTAAAGCGTTCGGGATTTTTACCGGGACCGAAACCGGCTGGTCCGAACCGATTAAGACCGGTCCCCTCCGAGTTCGGGTATGTTCGTCCCGCTTCAGGAGGGCGTCAATGTCGGGGTAATCAATGCTGCGGGGTGGCTCGTCGCGCTCGGAAGTCTCGCCATCACCATCGGCTGGCTCTACAAGCTCACGACCTAACACTGGCGTTCTCGCGCAGCCAGGCGGCGGCCGCGGTAACGGCATCAGCATCTTCACTCTCCAGTTTGACGCGGACGTGCTCACCCGGGTACGACCCGACCTTCACGTCAAACCGTTCGCGGAGTGCCTCGAGTCGATCGATGAGGCCGCTCTCCGGCTCGTCGACGGTGACGTATTCCACATGACGAACGACTCCAGAGAACCGGTCGGCGATCGACTCAAACATCGCCTGCATTTCGGCCGGCACCCCCGGGAGAACGTAGACGTTCCTAAGAACACACCCCGGCGCCACCCCGACCTCGTTGTGAAGCGGCTCTGCACCCGCGGGCAGGTCGGCTGTCCCGGCTGCGAGGTCATCGCGAGCGTACCCTCTCTCGTCGGCAAGCCATGCGAGAGCCCGCTCGTTTCGCTCTAGATCGCCATCGAAGGCCTGTGCGACGCCGGCCATCGTGACGTCGTCATGCGTGGGGCCAAGGCCGCCGGTGACGACCACTGCATCGTAGCGATCGGCGTACTCGCTGGTCACGCTCGCGATCTCGTCGAGTCGGTCCGGCACGGTCGTGATTCGCTCTACGTTGGCACCCCGCGCGGTGAGCCGCTCACCAAGCCACGCGGCGTTCATGTCTACAGTATCGCCGACGAGTAGCTCGTCGCCGACGGTGAGAATAGCGACCTGCATGGTCACTGTTCGCACCGCCGAGACTTCAGGGCTCTCCCTCGGTGCCTACCGCATTCCCGGCGGCGGTCCGTCGCGGTCGTCGTCCTCGACGTCGATGTCAAAGCCGACCTCGTCGCGCTTGCGCCGCGTTTCGCGTAGTTGAAGCCCATAGTAGGCAAGGCCCACAAGGGCGATGATCGTCCCGCCGATAGCAAGGCCGCCAAACAGCAGCAGATCGCGGCTGAGGTAGTACCGTATCGAGAGATTCCCTGCTGTTACGTCGTTCCATCGAAGGTGAACGCGACCGTCGATAGCGGGCCGCGAATCAGCGCCCGGCCGAACCTGCGCGAGCAGTGGGACACCCACCTCCGCGTTCTCCGGGAGCACCACCTCGTAACTCCCTCGGACGTACGCGGGAGTCGTCACCTGTTTGCCGTTCTTCGGCACCGTAACACCCAGTTGGCCGGTCTCGTTGGCGGGCAGGTCTACCACGGTGCGGCGGCGCGTCCGGTCAACGGTCATCAAGTCGGGCGCGTCTTCCGACGTCCCGTCCGGATAGGTCACCACGGCTACCGCCTCGCCGTCGCGCTCTTCGAACGCGACGAGCGTGCCGTTCGGGTAGCGAAACTGGACGGCAGACACTTGTTCTGGTTGTTCAGTGCCGAGGGTATCGCGACCATATATTTCGATTGTCGGGTCGCTGTTGTCGAGATTGCCAGTCGTCCGGTTTGCGACGGTATACACCGCTGTCACGTTGTTTTCGTTGACCTCAAGATACGCGTCGCGGTCGGTATCCCACTCATATGACTCCGCGGCCGCGAGGTCCGAAGGGTTAGCCTGGCCCGGTCCAAGGAACGATGAGCAGCCGGCCAGCGCGAGCAATCCGACGAGCGCGACCGTCCCGAGCAGGAGTCGGCGGCGCGTCATGGGATAACACAAAGCATCTCGGCGGGCAAATGTGGGCCGATATCGGAAAGCAATCCCGGCGGATCCGTTTCCGGGCGGCAGACGACACTCTGCTCAAGGAGGCCAAGCCGTTCGACGGTGACAATATCTTCCGCGTGGCCGGCGCGGTTCACGGTTGCACGTACCTCAGCGCGGGTCGCTGAGTTGACGTTCACGCGACCGGTCTCCGCGCGCGTCCAGTCATACAGCCGGTCCCGTGCGATGTCTGCAAGTCGCGCTGACCCCTCTTCAGTTTCAACGAATTGCAACGGCATATGCTGGACCAGTCCATATCGCGTCCTGATCTGGGCGGGAGTCCCTGTACCGAGTCCAAGCTCGTCGGCTGGGATCCTGATGCGTTCACCAGCGTCGAGGACGAACCCGTCCTCATCCCACGCATCGAGGGTTCCAACGTATGTCTCGCCGGCATCCCGATGAGGGGTGACTGCCCCCCACTCTTCGGCGAGGAGGTTCCGTGCGACAGCCGCATCCTCCCCCGAGATCGTGACTGACGGGAAGTCATCGTCCCGGAGGCCGGTCGTCCACTCGACCGAGAGACCCGAGAGTGTGTTCGCGACGAGCGAGTCAAGTGAATCGATCGCGCGCGCGCCGGCGTCGCCACCGACATATACCTTCGTCGCGAGAACGACCATCGGTCAGACCTCAGCCTCGGGTTCGGGCGGGCGGTTCAACTCGTCACGGAGGTCGGCGATGCGCTCGTCGATTGCGTCGACGAGCCGTGCATTGTCGATATCGACGAGCTGGGAGCCGCAATTGGGGCACTCGAAGCCGAAGTCCATCGCCTCGCCGAATTCGAAGCGGATCGAATCGGTCTCACAGAGATAGAACTCGTTGTTCAACTCGTATTCACGTCGCTCAATGAGTGCATCGAGCAGTCGGTGCATTTCTTCTTCGAGTTTCTCCGGAATATTGTCATACTCGAAGGTCCACAGGTAGGTGAGCCAGCCGGAGTCCTCATCGCGGAGCCGCCGGTACGTGGCGAGATCGTTTTCATACAGGATGAACAATGCCCGTCGCACGTCGTTGAGTTCGAGCCCTAACTCCTCAGCGAGTTCCTCGTCCGTCACCTCCCCATCCGGTGGTGCCGCGGCCACAGGCATCCCGGTTGGGCCGACGAGTTCGTGGAGGTATTTCTGTATTACGGGGTCCTCCAGAAGTTCCTCGTACGCCATTATGTGTATCGGGGCGAGGAAGCCGTTTAAAAGCTCCGGGAAGCGCACGGTGAGAACGAAGCGGGCGCCGCACGGACTCTCGGAAGCGACCGCGATGAACGACACGCGATCGCTGCGAGTCGCCAGGTGAGCCCGTTCTAAGACTGCCACGGCCCTCAGGCCGCCCCAGTGCGCCTCCACACCACAGAGGATGACCTGTTCTCTCCTCTTGGCTGTCCGGCGAGCCATCGCCGAAGCCGTGGCTTGCCGCAACGGACGCTGCGAGCAGCTCTAGTTCCGGTAGCCGGGATTTCGTAAGCGATGCCCGAGTGGGGCGGGAAGGAGTACGACTGTCTGCGCCCTACTCGGATCGATCAGCTGCGTCGTTGTCGATGACCTTTTTTCCTGTCGCCTGCGGAACGACGACCCGCCTTGCGTCCGTCCACTCTCGGTCGAGTTCTTCACCGTCGAACAGTCGATCGAGGAGCACCGCGAGTCCAGCGATCTCCGAGTGAGGCTGATTCGTCACGGCGACGTTGTAGTCAGCGTGCTCGTACACCTCGAACGGCACTTTCTCACCCCCCACGATCACGAGCAGCGGCGCTTCAGCCGCCGCCGTGCGGATGTCCGGTTCCACCCTCTGTACGGGAAGACCGTACATTGTCAGGTGGGCCGTCGGTCCGCGCCACTCCCGGAGCAAGGCCATCGGCGCTGCGTTCAGCTCCACCTCGAAGGGGCCGCCGAAGCGGCCAGTGACCTCTTTGACCGTCTCCGCAGGTCCTGAGGCGTTGTCCGGGAACACAACCCGATCGGCACCCAACGCCCGCGCCGTCAGCCCGACGTGGGTCGTCATCCGGTCGTCGCGGCCGGGTCGATGGCTCAGCCGGCACACGACGACCTCTGTGTCGTCAGCTTCCATGGGCGTTCTCGCGCGTGCCTGTGCTTCCTGCTTTCGGAACACTCCGGAACGCATAGGTTGTAACCCTCGCCAGGGTAGCCATGGAACTCTCCGACAAGCGGATCGTCGTTACTGGCGGCGCGGGATTCGTCGGATCGCACTTGGCCCACCGACTCGTCGATCGAAACAGCGTGGTCGTCGCCGACGATCTCCGCAACGGCCGCCGCAACTGGGTGCCAGACAACGCCGAATTCGTTGAGGGTGATCTGACTGACCCGGCCGTCGTCGCCGAGGTGATTACCCCAGAGACCGACCTAGTTTTCCACCTCGCAGCTGACAAGAACGCCGCCGCCGACGACATCGATCAATACCGCGTGAACAACACGCTCACCGAGAACGTCGTTGAGCGGATGGACGCCGTCGACGTCTCCGACATCGCATTCACCTCTTCTTCTGTCGTCTACGGCGAAGCCCCGCGCCCGACCCCGGAGGATTACGCGCCACTGGAACCGATCTCCATCTACGGCGCCTCGAAGCTTGGGGAGGAGGGGTTGCTCTCCGTGTACGCGCACAGCCACGATTTCACCGCGTGGGTGTTTCGCTTTGCGAACATCGTTGGGCCCCGTCTCCAACTCGGCGCAGTCATCCCCGACTTCATCGAGAAGCTCGCGGACGACCCCACGAGGCTCGAAATCCTCGGTGACGGCCGCCAAGAGAAATCCTACATGCACATCGATGACTGCGTCAGTGCGATGTGCCACGTCGTCAAACACGCTGACGCGCCGGTCAACACCTACAACCTCGGCACCCGGACCACCACGAGCGTGACGACCATTGCCGATTACGTCGCCGACGAGATGGGACTTGCCCCCACGTATTCGTTCACCGGTGGCGATCGCGGCTGGACTGGCGACGTACCACGGATGCGACTTTCGATCGAGAAACTGTCCGCACTCGGATGGGAGCCGTCGGGATCGAGCGACGATGCCGTTCGCCGGGCGGCGGCGGAACTCGTCGCCGAACACGCGCCGGAGTACAGGTGAACTCCCCCGCCCTACTCAGCAACGCTTCACGTTGCTTCCGTAAGGGCGGGGTTCCTGTTGCTACGACGCGACGTGCATCCACGACGACGGCTGAAACGGCTCCATCAGTGAACTGCCTCGGGGTCAAGCCCCGAGGTACTTGCCTTGCTTATGTGTAGACTTGTCGGACGGTGTTTCGAGTCCAGTCGAGGGGGCCGCGTTGCTCTCCAGTGGGAAAAAGACGGAAGTGCAGACTGTACTCCATACGACGTGGTAATTTAGCTGAAAGGTAGGGTGCTAAGCCTACTTTCAGCTAAACCGAGAATGGCGTCTCAGCGCGAACCGCGGCGTCCACGAGGCGGAGTTCCCCGACAGCAGTGTATTCACCCGGCTGGGGAGTGGGCCAGGTCGCCTCGAACGTCGCTTCCTCGCCTGGGGCGAAGACCGCCGTCGAGATCGCCTGCGTCGCCACCCGGCCGTTGGAGAAGCGCCACCGCTCAGTCCCGTCGGTCGACTCGACAGCGAAGTCCGCCCTGATAGCGTCGCGGAAGCGCACCTCGACGGGGTTGCTCCCGCCGTTGGTCACAGTCAGCGAGAACGAGACCCCGCCCCCGACCGTGACACTGAGCGAGGCATCAAGCACGCTATATATTCGGGTTCGGAGGTGCAAAACCGTTCCCCCGAAACCGACAGCGGTTTCTCGCCGTCGTCGCCTATCCGAACTGTGCAGGTCGTCGGCTACCGTCCCGCGCCCGAGCCAGCTATCTTCGTCGGCGACGGCGGCCCCGTCGAACGGATCCCGCTCGAGCCAGGCGTTACCCTCACGTACGCCCTCGGCGAACGCCACTGCGCAGGAACGATCCAGAACGACCACCATGTCCCCTGTGCAAACGAGCAGGCACCGAAGTGCGCGCGTCATGAGCGCGGATTCGACGAGTCTCGGCTCCGCGAACGCGACGGCGACCACGCCGTCTATCTGGCGGCGTTTGCGCCGGCCACGTTCAAAGTAGGCATTACCCGACTTGCGCGACTCGAGACCCGACTCCGCGAACAGGGCGCCGACCGTGGCGCACATGTGTTTACCGTCCTCAACGGCGATATCGCTCGAGACGTAGAAGAGGACTTGGGTCGGGAGCTCAGCCAGCGCGTCCGCGTCGCGACCAAACTCGATGGAATCGGTCGCGATGTAGACGAGCAGGCATGGGAGGCCCTACTCAACGAGTACGAGCCAATCGCGCGATACGATCTTGACTATGGGTTCGCGCTCGCAACCGTGCCGGTGCCGGAGACACTGGCCACGGGAACGGTCGTGGGCGTCCAAGGACGGGTTCTTCTCCTCGACCGGGACGGAACGACATATGCAGTGGATCTCCGCGACCTCGTTGGTCACGAACTCCGGGAAGGGACCGACGGCCGTGACCGTCAGTCGTCGCTTAGGTCGTTTGGCTGACCGATCACTGCCAGAAGGAGCGAGCCACGCTTGCCGAGCTGTCGCCGCAGAAGACCTTTACCGGCCGTGAGGAAAGCAGGTGGCATGCGACGCGATGCCCTCCTCGCCGGCACGGCCGGAACGGTCCTAGTCGGCCTACTGGTCGTTGTCGCTCTCGCGCCCGGAATCGCCGCGGACCCGACAAAAGAGCGTGAGCGACCGGGACATATCTCGGTTCGCGACACGGCCTTCGCCACGGACCGTGTCGGCGGTGAGACAGTGACACTGAACGTGACCACACTGCTCGAACACCGTGGCGGCACTTCCCAGAACATCACTATTGCTTACCGGATGGTCGACGAGGACACCGGACTCGTCGCCGCCACGGCGAGCCGCGACCTTGGGAACGTGACGGGGAACCGTGAGGTTGAGACGCACGCCGAACTCACCGTCGAGCGTTCTGGTGATTACGACCTTCTGACGACGATTTACTCCGATGGCCAGCGGGTCGCCGCCGAGCGTAGTGGCGTCAGTGGCACGGGGAACCTCGTCCCTGCCTATGCGGAGTCGGCCGTTACCTTCCACCAGTTTGCCGGTGCGCGTACCATCCCGTCGGTTCAGTACGGCATCGACCGGGTTGACGGCGACCGTGTTCGCGTAAACGTCACTGCGTACCTGACGAACGGCGGCGACGAGATGGCTGAGGACCTTCGGGTCCAGTTGATTGCTCGACAGGCGGACTCAAACGTCATTGCCGACTCGGCGACGGTCCCTGTCGAGACGGTCCGGCCGGGGCGAAGCGTGACGCCGTCAACGACGTTGATGGTCGCGGACAACTACACATACTACCTCGACGCTGTCCTGTGGAAAGACGGTGTCATCGTCGGCTCGACGCGCACGATAGCAGATCTGAACCCGAGGCGTGCCACCGCGCCGAACACCACCGCTGTCGACCTCGATTCGGATGACTTCGCGGCCGAGACGGACGCATCAGAGGGGATGGACACGCCACGGCCGGAGGAGACGGCAACGCCCGTGGATTCGGGCGGCCAGCCGGGCTTTGGCCTTGCTGCGACAGCCGCGGCGCTGTGTGGCGCTGTACTGCTCGCGTGGAGGTGGTCGGAGTGAGCACCGAACCCGACGCAATCGCGAACGACGCCAATGAAACGACGACCGAGGACTCGCTGCTCGCCGACCGTAGCCTGCGCGAGTACCTCCAGGGGGGCGCGCTGGCCGTTGCAACTCTGTTCGCGCTTATCTCCGCGATCGGGTTCTACACCAGCGCGCGCCGGGCCATCGACGTCTGGGTCGCAAGCCCGTACCAACCAGCCTTCGACGCCGCGTTCAATCTCGTCGTCCTGTTGGTAATGCTGGCGGTTGTGAGCCGGCTCGTCGATCGACTGGAGTGAGCCCGGTATCGCTTCCAGCACCCTTTTGCCCGGCCGGCCGAAACGGCGGCGTATGGCAGACGACGAGGAGCGATCGGACGAGGCAACGGACGGAGAGGATACCGGAGCGGAGTCCACGCCCGATGTGGACACGGGCAATGAGGACGGCGCAGACGAGGAGAAATCCTTCCGCGAACGGGTCGAAGAGATTCGTCAGCAGCGTGCCGAGGAGGGCGATGGCGAGGAGGGTGACCGCTCGCGCGAGGAGCGGATGGAGGAAATGATGGGCGGTGGCGGCCCCGGCGGCGGGATGGGCGGCGGCAACCCCTTTGCACAGATGATGGGCGGGATGATGGGCGGTGGCGGCCCAGGCGGTGCCCTTGGCGGGCAGCCCGGTGGTCCAGAAGAGGGCGGGAGCTCAAAAGCGGACGAGGAGCTGGTTCGTGAGGTGCGGAAGGTTCGCGACGAGCTTCATGACATCCGCCGAGAACTGGAGCGCATCGGCGAAGCACTGGAATAGTCACCGAACGGCGTTGTAAACGTCGGCGAGTGCGTCGACGGCAGCGTCGAGGCCGACGGACTCCCTGGTCGCGAGACACGACTCGTGGAGGCGTCTCCTTTCTTGAAGCGCCCGGTCGATGGCCGCGCGGAATCCCTCGATATCGCCCCGTTCGAAGTGGTAGCCTGTCTCGCCGTCCACGACCGTCTCGGATAGGGCCCCCGCGTCGACCCCAACCACTGGCGTCCCGCAGGCGTTCGCCTCGAGCGCGACGAGCCCCTGTGTTTCCACGGGACTCGGGAAGACGAACGCGTCGAGCGTGGTATAGAACGCCGGGAGCTCCTCGCGGTCGAGAAAGCCGAGGAAGCGCACGTCCGCGTCGAGGTCGGCCGCTCGCGCCTCGAGGCCTCTACGGGCAGGTCCATCGCCGCCGAACACGACTGTCGCATTGACGTCTTCTGCGACATCGAGGATCGCGTCGAGTTCCTTCTCGTAGCCGTGGCGACCAGTGTAGCCGATGAGCGGGCCGTCGGGGAGATCGTGTCGCTGACGAAACGCCGCCTGCTTGCTGGCCCCCACGGGTGCGAACCGGTCCGTGTCGACCCCGTTCGGGACGACGCTGACGGGCGCGTCGACACCGACCTCGCGAAGGTGGTCGCGGGCCGGCTCTGAGGGGACGACGACAGCGTCAACGCCGTTCAGAAACCATCGCTCATACTGCTTGGCGATCCGCTCGATCAGGTCTGCGAGCGGCCCCTTCGCGAGGTAGTCGGCGTACTCGGCAGTGGGGGTGTGGTATGAGGCAACCAAGGGGAGGTCGCGCCGCCGCGCGAGCCGCCGCGCCGCCAGTCCAAGTGAGAAGGGGGTGTGAGCGTGAACTACATCTGCGCCGTCGATACCGGCCGGGACACGCGGCACCCCTGCATAGAACCCATCGTAGAACGGAAACGTGAGCGCCCACACCGGGTGCTCGTTCCCGGTCGCCTCATGAGGGCTGTCGGGGTAGACCACGTCCATCCGGCCGCCACGTGCCTCCCAGCGATCCCGCCACGCCTGCACAGTATAAGTGACGCCGTTGACCGTCGGCAGGTAGGTGTCGGTAAACGCGGCGACGGCCGGCAACATGCTGCGGCCTTCACTGGCCCCCGGTTAATCGGTTGCGTTCTCGACGAGGGCGCGGTAGCAATCCAGCAACGCTTTCCCCACGGTCTCGAGAGTGAATCGCTCGCTCTCGGCACGAGCGTTCTTGCCGATTCGCGCTCGTCTGTCAGGATCGGTGAGGAGTTCACGTAGCGCGGTCTCGAACCCTGCGACGGAGTCGGCCTTTCGGCAGTTGTTCCGGTCTTCGAGCCACTCGTACGTCGGGATAGAGCGTACCACAGGGGGAATACCACATGACATCGCCTCCAGAAGCGCCATTCCTTCATTCTCGTTGTGTGTCGGGAAATAAAACACGTCGCCCGCAGCGAACGCCCCCGCGATGTCATCCACGTAGCCGGTAAAAGTGCAGTTGCGAGGCGCCGCCTCAACCATCCGCTTCGTATCACTGCTTTGGAGGAACTGACCAAAGAACCCACCCGTCGGGTTGAGGAAGCCGAACCAGGCGAACTCCGTTTCTGGCATCGCTCGAGCCGTCTCGATGAACGTCTCAAGCCCTTTTCGCTTGAGCACATGGGCGACAGTGAACACAACGGGTGGGGTGAGATCGTAGCGGTCCAGATAGGCCCGGCGAAGCGCAGGGTCTTCGTGTCCGGCGAGTTTCTCTGGGTCGAACCCGTTCGAGATGACCCGGGCTGGCGTGTCGGTGTAGTTGTTCACTACTGAACGGTTATGCTCTGAGGGGCAGATGAGTAGGTCCGCGAGCGAGTAGGCGTGCTCGAGGTAGGGGCGCATTGGCCGTGACAGCACGTTCGAGAACGCAAAACTGTCTTCGAAGTCTGCGGCGGTCTGGTGGGTATGTGCGACGACGGGGATGTCGCGGCGGCGTGCCCGAACAGCGAGCGCGAGCGAGCGGGGCCCCATCACGTTGAGATGGACGAGATCGACGTCGAGCGCCGGCCGCGTCGTGTAGTCGACGCCGGCCTGATCGAGGACCGTTCGCTGGTTGCGGACCGACTGGGCCTGCCCGCCGGTGATAACCCGCTCCCCCTCGAAGTAGTGACAGACGCGCACGTTGATGTGGGACCGCAGTGGCGGGGTTTCAACCTGCCGGAACGGACCGGAACGCACAACGTCTCGCGTCTACATCGTTTCCTCGTGACCGTCGCTGAGGAGCGCATCGACCGGCTCCATGCTCTCGCCCGCGCTGCGGCCCGCGACGGCCGGAGCGAGCAGGCGAAGTCGTACGTCCGTCGTGCCCGCCGAGTCGCGGAGCGCCAGCGCCTCCGCCTGCCGGCGCGGTTCAAACGATTCACTTGTGATGACTGCGATGCGTATCTTTTGCCCGGACGAAACGCTCGGGTTCGGACTCGCGAAGGACACGTCGTTGTGACCTGTGACTGCGGGAGCCACGCCCGCTACCCTTACCGGTGACCGCGCGCGAGCGGCAAGGTTCAAACCGAGTCGCGTCGAACGCCGGTTATGAGCGAGGATCTACGCGAACGCGCCCACGACGTGGATGCAACGCTGCGCGTCGGCAAGGCGGGCATCAAGTCCGTCGCGGACGAGCTCCAAACGCAGCTGGACGAACGCGAGTTGGTGAAAGTGAAGTTCCTGCGGTCGGCCCGCGGCGGGACGACCACCAAGGCACTCGCCGCCGACCTCGCCGAGCTCGTTGGTGCCGAGGTCGTCGAGACGCGCGGCCACACTGCGGTGTTTCACTGATGTTCCCGGTGGTCCCACTACAGGCGACGGATGCAACCGGCTTTGTCGAGGAGTTCCTGCTCCAACTGCTCGGTGGGACGGCGCTTGAGCCGCTTGCACAGCCACTGGCGCAGGCCATCGTGTTTCTCACCGTCTTTCTCCTCATATACATCGGTGGTCGGGCGCTCTTGCGACCAATCACTGACCGCGCGCTCGACCGGCGCGACCTCAGTGCACACGCGAAGCGGCCTATCAAGCGCATCATCGGCATCCTCGTGGTCTTTATTGCCATTGCGGTGGCATTCGGGCTGGCGGGCTTCGGAAGTTTCCTCCAGTCACTCGCCACCGTCGCGGCTGCCGCGACGCTCGCCATCGGGTTCGCGATGCAGGACGTACTGAAGAACTTCGTCGCCGGGCTGTTCATCTACACAGACAAACCGTTCCGCATCGGTGACTGGATCGAGTGGGACGGCAACTCCGGCATCGTTGAAGATATCTCGCTGCGCGTCTCTCGCATCCGTACTTTCGACAACGAGCTGCTCACGGTGCCGAACTCGCAGCTCACCGATGGCGTCATTAAAAACCCCGTCGCAAAGGACAAGCTCCGCTTGAAATTCACTTTCGGCATCGACTACGACGATGATATCGATGAGGCCACCGAGATCATCATCGCGGAAGCTGAAGCCCACAAGGAGATCCTTGATGATCCAGAGCCGTCCGTCCGGTTGACGGAACTCGCCGACTCGTATGTCGGCCTCCAGTCGCGTATCTGGATCGCCCAGCCATCGCGCGCCGACTGGGTCCGCACCCGTGCTGAGTACGTGACGAATGTGAAGCAGGCGTTCGACGAGGCGGGCATCTCTATCCCGTTCCCACAGCGTTCGCTGTCTGGGCGGTCGGCTGCCGCGGACGCCGTCCGGACGCGCGAACTCGTCGGCGAAGAGACGACCACCGCCGACGACTGAACCGCGCCACGAGTCACAGGTCAACGGCCGTCTCAGGTCGCGAGCGCGCGGAAGCTTAACTCCCGATGCTTGAGACGATTCCCGTTGTCAAACGCATGGAACCCTCCAGCAGGGTGGCGATTACCGACAGTTGGAGGTCACATGCAGGTTTGTGCGTATTCGCTTGAGCCATTTGTGAGGGTGGTCTTTCCGACCAGTGGTGGTCGTTCCACTCGACTCACACGGGGCGTGCAATCAGCCCGATTCCGCGATCGCTGTTTGCTGGAAGCACCGTCTCTGCTGTTCTGCGGTCGGTATATCCCTCGGGCCTATGCTGACCTGTCAGCATATCCCTGTAGCGCCCCGTCGTCTCGTGGTCGCCACACTCGGGACACGGCTGACCTGTCTACGGTTCCGACTCGGCTTCGAGAAAAATGCCGTACTCTTCACAGACACATGCGAGACGGTGAACTGCCTCGGGGTCAAGCCCCGAGGCACTCGCCTTGCTTATCGGCGAGACATTGGTTCGCGCCACCGTCGAGAGCAACGTCTCCGAAAACCAGTCGAGCATCAGAGCTGGTGACTCAGTGAAACGCTCTGGAAGCGTCGCTCCCGTCGTCATACGCAACTTCCAGACGAGCCGTGTCTGTGGTCCCACTTCGGGTTGCCGCGGACGCCACGACGGAGTCGTTCGTGATGCCGAGTCCGTATTCGTCGTTTAGCTCTTGTCCGACGGGGATTTCGAGACGGCTCAACTTGGCCCCACTCCGTCGTGTACTGGTCGTTTCGGATGTGCGTTCGGAGTTCGGGTTCATCCTCTTCGTTGCCCCAATGCGACGGATGAGGCTTTCACCCCGAGTGTTCCGCAAATGCCGTCTCGGTGCCCGACCCGAAAGGCACATAAGTCGAACCGCGATAGCTCGATATGGACTAGGTCGGGCGGTTAGGCCCCGCTCATCACCCGCACCACGGTCTTTAGCGGGGACCGAATCCCGGGCGCGTCTGGCCCGCCCAGTACGGGCCCCGGGAGCCAACGTGGAAGCCTCGTCCCATGAGGGCAGCGGTCCGTGTTCCGACCTCTGCAGGGAGGTCGCGGCGCGGTTAGTCGCGGGCACTCCGTCAGGCACGGAAGTGAGCAGCGGACCCGCGGACAGCTGTCGCCCATGGGGTCGCGGGGTGGAGGAGGCAACCGGGACTCCCCGTGGTGGAACGGCCAGGCAACTTCGGGCGTCCACTCATTACATTCGCGAGTGGCACCTATACCTGGAACACACGCAAAGTGTCGCGGTCTGCGTCCACCTCAGCTATCGGCCGAA
>CAYZJQ010000038.1:0-20850 GCA_964478805.1 uncultured Halobacteriales archaeon
TGGTCAATCCCTTGTCGTGCATCGTCTGGGTGGTGGGCGCGCCCACTCTGGATTTAGACTGCCGTTCGGAGTGATTGAACGCACGCCACTCCGGCCCTCGGTCGATGTTCTCGTCCTCCAGAATGAGTCCACAGTCGTCGCACATCAGCTCCCCGTCGCCCGACTGCACAAGCGATTCGGACTCGCATTCAGGACACCCAGCCTGTTCTGTCTCGGTCTCGGCCTCCTCGACGCGCTCCCGCTGGCGAGTGGGTCCTGCCATTACGCTTATATTCTGGAGATATTCTCTACATAAACTCTTTGCTCACGGAAGGTGATGCTCCCCACTCCCGCGCAGGCCCGTGGGCTTGATACCGGGGCCGGGAGACGGGGAGGTATGCGACTACGGGAGTACTGGGGCGTCGGCCCGAAAACGGCGACGCTCTTGACAGAGACGCTCGGCGCTGACGCCGCTGCGGCGGCTATCGAGTCGGCAGACGCCCGGACGCTCGTCGACGCTGGACTCGCGCCGGGCCGGGCGACACGTATCCTCCGGCGAGCGAACGGCGGCGCCGGGCTTGAGCTCCTCGCGACCCGCGATGCCCGCGACGTGTACAAGGATCTCCTCGCCCTGGCGGAGGAGCACGCCGTGACACGCCACGCTGCCGACCGAGTGCGGGTGCTTACCCCCTTGACCGACCGCGAGGCGGTCGAACAGCGTCTAGATCGCGTTGCAGCGGCGACCGACTCGTGGCGCGGGCTCGACAAGGCGGATCGTGAGGCCGTTCTGGAGGCGTTCGCGGCCAACGATGACGCGACAGGCGAGTTGTCCGCCGCCGAGACTGCGACTGCGCTCGCCGACACTGGTGTCACGAGTGGCCCCTTCGCAGCCGTCGCCGATCTCGACACCGACGCACTCGCCGAGGCCGTCGTCGCGCTGCGCGCGCTTGCCGGTGACGAGCGACTCGGCAAGGGTGCCGACGACGAACTCGACCGACTGCGGACCGCGCTCGGTGCGGTCGAGGACATGGCTGCCGACCCGGCCGGCGTCCTCAAGACGGTGCAGAGGTCAGCACGGGACGCCTCGGGATTCCAGTCAGCGTTCGTTCGCCACGTCGCTGAGGAGACTAGCCTCCCCGCAGCCGAGGTTCGTTCGGCGGCGCCCGAGGACGCCGTCGACGCCGATGGGTTCGTCACGGAGGGACTGCGCGCGCTCGCCGAGAGTCTCCGCGGTCGCATCGACGAGCGGGAGACGATCGTAGCCGAGGACCTCCGAGAGACGATTGAGGACGCGCGGACGGACCTCGACCGCGCCGTCGAGGTGGTGGACGCCCTCGCTTTCGAGGTGTCGCTGGCACGGTTCACGCTCGCGTACGATCTCACGCGCCCGGCGGTGGTCGAGGCGGACGCGCTTGCCGTCACCAGGGCGCGCAATCTCGACCTGCTCGAATCGGGAGTCGCGGTCCAGCCAGTCGACTACGCCGTCGGCGAGCACACGCTCAATCCGCCCGACGGTGACAGGGTCGCGGTGCTCACAGGTGCGAACTCCGGCGGCAAGACCACTGTGCTAGAGACGCTATGTGAAGTTCAGTTGCTCGCGCAGATGGGCCTGCCCGTCCCGGCCGAAGCCGCGGAGGTCGGTCTCGTCGATTCCATAGTGTTCCACCGCCGACACGCCTCGTTCAACGCCGGCGTCCTCGAGTCGACGCTCAGGTCGGTCGTCCCGCCGCTGACGCGCGAGGGACGGACGCTGATGCTTGTCGACGAGTTCGAGGCCATCACAGAACCCGGCCGGGCCGCCGACCTGCTTCATGGGCTGGTGACACTAACAGTCGAGTTGGCGGGGCTGGGCGCGTTCGTCACGCACCTCGCAGAGGATCTCGAGCCGCTCCCCGATACCGCACGGGTCGACGGCATCTTCGCCGAGGGACTCACCCAGGATCTCGAACTCGAGGTTGACTATCAGCCGCGATTCGGCCGGCTTGGGAAGTCAACACCGGAGTTTATTGTCTCCCGGCTCGTCGCCGGCGCGAGCGACCGCGCCGAACGGGCGGGCTACGAACACCTCGCGGCGGCGGTCGGTGAAGAGGCGGTTCAGCGAACCCTCGCCGACACCCGGTGGACGGAGTAAGCTACGCCGAGCGGACGAATGCGTAGACCCGACGGATCAGGCGGGTCGGGGGCGTGCCGGCCCGCAGGAGGGCGAGTGTTGTCGCCAAAACGGCGATAGCCGTGAGCGTCGGGACGGGTGCGGTCGCGGCCGCGAGGGTGACTGCGACGAACAGCACGCCGGCGAACAGCGAGCTCACCGCCGCGCCGGTGGCGGTCTGGGTGTGTGTGCGAACGGTGCTGGGTGATGTGTCGTAGCGTCGTGACATCGTCGTGTCTCTCGTTGCGGCGTCGGGCGGGCGGTGCGTCGCGGGGTCGGGTCGGATTGGAGCCGGGTCATCACTTGATCAGGCCTCTGTGCAACGGTCGACGGCAACCACACCAAAGCCATCACGGAGCGTCTCCTCTGGCTCGCAGTCGGCGGAAAGCGCGAGCGTGACCGTCGCGTCGACGTAGCAGTCGAACGCGTCGGGCCGCATCCCGTGGATTTCCTCGACCTCGACCTGGTGGACTGCGTCGAGTGTCTCAAGCACGGCACGGCTTCCATCGTGGAGACTGCCGGCTTCGCCACGGGGGACCCGTAGCGTCAGGTCGGCAGCGACCTCCGTTCGCTTCAGTTGGACGGACATCGCACGCCCCCGGCGCGACTCGAACGCGCGTCCCCATCCGGGGACACCGGTAGCTGTCGAGGGTGGTGGCTGGCTATTCGGTGGGCGAGCGGTCCTGCGGGGTGGGGAGATACACCCGACCGCAGCGGTGGTCGTCGCCGTGCGGGACTGGAGTCGAAGAAGGGTATCCCCGATCCGTCGCCACGCACGACGGAGGTGGCCGCCTACGCGGTACGGGTCGGGGACGGCACGCGGTTGCCCGTGAGCCAGACCATCCCGTCACCGCCGTCGGCGGTGCCGCCCGTGGCGGTAGCGGCAAACACGTTGAGTGGGATGGTGATGGTCATAGTGGGCCTCCGGTTCCGTGTTCACCCTGACGGTTCAGCGCAAGTATATTAATCTTTGTTCAGGACTGTCACCAATACCCATGGTCAGGGCAACTCGGAAACGTGCGAGAGCGCGTCGCGGTCAAGTCCGGCGACTGAGTCGTGGCCCGCTAGCCCCAGCGTGAGGTCGAGGTCCGCGAGGAAGTTCTTGAGTACGGCCTCGACGCCCGCTTCTCCTTTCACTGCGAGCCCGTATACGTAGGGGCGGCCCAGCAGGACGAGGTCCGCACCGATCGCCAGCGCCGTCACTGCGTCGGCACCCCGCCTGATTCCCGAGTCGAAGCCGACGAACGCCTCGTCGCCAATCTCGTCGACGACCCGGGGAAGCGCTTCCAGCGCGGCGACCGAGCCGTCGACCTGCCGGCCGCCGTGGTTCGAGACGACGACGCCGTCGGCGCCGTGCTCAAGCGCGCGCCGGGCGTCTGCCCGCGAGAGAACCCCCTTTAGAACCACCGGCAGGTCGGTGTGGTCGTGAAGCCACTCGAGGTCGTCCCAGGTCAGTGAGGCGTCGCCGAAGGTGTCGAGAAAAGCCTGTGCCGTCGCGAGCGTGTTCTCGTCGGGGTCGTGGTCAAGCCGGTCGCGAAACGCCTCGTCCGACGTGTAGTTCGCGATGCCGACGCCCTCTAAGTACGGGAGGTAGCCGTTTACAAGGTCGCGAGGGCGCCAGCCGACCAGCGGCGTGTCGATGGTGACGACAACCGCCTCGTAGCCCGCCGCCTCTGCGCGGTCGAGAAACGAGGCCGCGAGGTCGCGGTCCGGCGACCAATAAAACTGGAACCACCGCGGCGTCTCGCCAAGCGCATCGGCGACCTCTTCCATCGTGTACGAGGAAACGGTTGAGAGACACAGCGGCACGTCCTGTGCGGCGGCGGCACGCGCGCTCGCCAGTTCGCCGTTCTCGTCGACGATCGACTGACAGCCGATGGGCGCGAGCATCACGGGCACGTCGAACTCGGTCCCGAGCGCCTCAACCGAGAGATCGCGGGTTTCGACGCCTTTCAGCATCTCCGGCTCGAGACGCCAGCGGTCGAACGCCGCCTCGTTGTCCGCGGCGGTCCGCTCGCCGCCAGCAGCCCCCTTTATGTAACCGAGCGCGCGGTCGTCCATCGCGTCCAGCGCCGCAGCCTCGAGCTCGTCGAACTCAACCGGCACCTCAGGTGTCACCCCCGCCAGCCCGTTCAGATAGATCTCCGTGACGCGGCTCCGCCCACGGGTGTCCATGGGGTCCTGGTCATCGCTCATATCACCTCCCCGTCGTGGACCGTCTAAAAGTTACGTCCGAGCAAGGGTCTCGCCTGCCCGCACTGAGTCGCCCTCCACAACGAGAAGGTCCTCCCGCGCCACGCGCTCGGGCATGACAACGTCCGCTCGCGACCCGAACGAAATGTGCCCGATT
Organism: uncultured Halobacteriales archaeon; assembly: GCA_964478805.1. Lineage (GTDB taxonomy): Archaea > Halobacteriota > Halobacteria > Halobacteriales > Haloarculaceae > Halosegnis. The sequence continues at coordinate 4,479 of CAYZJQ010000038.1, forward strand.
CGGTCGCCCGCCGCGAGATCGTCGCCTGTCGCGACGTACGGCCGGATGCGGCGGGCGAACCAGCCAGCGATGAGTACGACCTGCCAGTCCTCGCCCTCGATGCGGACTCGTTCGTTGCGGTCCGAGTCCTTCGAAAACGCGGGCCGGTTCGCCCCGGGGGAGTGCTCGACCGAGTCGACAGTGCCGGACAGCGGCGCGCGGTTGACATGGACCGACAGTGGCGACATGAACACCCCGACCCGGAGCCGACCGTTCTCCTCGCGGACGACCGAAACGGTCCCGTCCGCCGGCGAGACCACACCCGTCCCAGTCGGTCGGGATGGGTCGCGGTGGAACCACAGTGTCGCGACGCCGAGCGCGACGAGTGCGACGCCGGCCGGCGCAAAAAGCAGTGTCGCGGGCACCGCGAGGACGAACAGCGGGGTCGCGAGCCGCCACACCCCCGGTGCCAGGTCGGAACCAGGTGTCACGTCGATGTCTGTGGGGCCAGCAGACAAACGACTGTCGATTACTCCTCCGCGCCGGGTTCCTCGGCAACGGCAATGCGGGTCTCGACGGCTGCAATCCCGTCGGGGAGCGCCCCGAGCAGGTCGGCCACGGCCGTCTCGTCGGCCGTCGCGTGGAGGTTGCCGAACGACGTCTCTCCATCTAAGCGGGCATATGCCACAACGGCGTCCTGTACGGCCGCCGTCGACGTGCCGCTTTGCAGACGGATCACGAGTCGCGCCTGCGCACCGGCAGTGGGGTCGTCGCGCATTGTCCGAACCGCGGGCGAGAGGTACATGCCGGCGGTCGATCCGGTCCGGATAAAACGGTGTCGCCCGGCGTTAACCCGCAAGCGATTAGTCGCAACCCCCGTTGCACGCTGACGTGACGGAACCGACGCTGGTGGTCGTCTGCGGAGTTCCCGGTGCGGGGAAGACGACCGTCGCCGCCGAGATCGCAGCGCGGCTCAAAGCGCCCCGGCTTCGAACTGACGTGGTGCGTAAGGAGCTGTTTCCCACCCCCGACTACACGGACGCCGAGACCGAGGCCGTATACGCCGAGCTGTTCGAGCGGGCCCGCGACCGCCTCACTGGCGGCGATGTAGTCCTTGACGCGACCTTCCGGACGGCCGACCTCCGCAACGGCGCCCGCGGGGCCGCTGCGACCGCGGAGGCCGCGTTTCGGTTGGTCTACGTCGAATGTGCAGATACCGTCGTTCGCGAGCGGATTCGCGCACGCACGGATGACGCCAGCGATGCCGACGTGCGGGTGTACGAGCAGATCCGCGAGACCTACGAGCCCGTCGCCGACCCGGACCTCGTCGTCGACAACTCCGGCGACCTCACGGCGACGCTGGCACAGCTTGATCCGGTGTTCCCGCCCGCCGACCCATCGAAGCGGACTGAGGCGGAGTGCTCCGGAGAGCGGTAGCCACAAGAGTCGCCTCGCCCAAGTCCGTGTGTGTCACAGCCTGTGGCCACGCCAGCCGACCCCGACACGAACACCCGCACCACAGTGCGCCGCTTTTTTGTGGTCGTACGGGCGTTTCTCCCGCTGGCGCTCGCGTACGCCCGTGATCGGCGCCGGTTCCTTCTCTTTGGTCGCCGGCGCGAGGTGACCGAGGCCGACCGGCGCCGCCGAGCGGGTTACCTCCTCGCGACGCTGCTTGATCTCGGCCCGACGTTCATCAAGGTCGGACAGATCCTCTCCGCGCGCCCCGACGTGCTCCCACCCGCCTACATCGACGAGTTGTCGTCGCTCCAAGACGAGGTGCCCGCGACCGACTGGGGAGACATCGAGCCCGTACTCCAGGCGGAACTCGGGCCGGTCGACGAGGCTTTCGACGAGTTCGACCGCGAGCCCATCAGCGGCGCCTCACTCGGACAGGTGTATGTCGCACGGCACGCTGGCGAGAAAGTCGCCGTGAAAGTGTTGCGTCCAAACATCCGCGAGCGGGTCGCCGCGGACCTCGTCGTCGTTGAGACGCTCCTCCCGGTGGTCCTTCGGTTCGCCCCGCCCGGCCAGGCATTCACAATGGAAAACCTCGCCGAGGAGTTCGCGACGACCATCCGCGGAGAGATGGACTACAGCGCCGAGGCCGCACGGCTGAATGAGGTGCGCGAGAACTTTGCTGACGACCCGAACGTCGTCGTCCCGCCCGTCGTGGCGGAGCGGTCGACCGAGCGCGTGCTCACGATGGCGCACGTTGATGGGACGAAGATCACCGATGTCGAAGCGCTGCGCGGGCAAGGGATCGACCCCTCTGCGTTGGTCGAGCGGCTCGCGGAGACCTACTTCCAGATGATCGTCGAGGACGGTGTCTTCCACGCCGACCCACACCCAGGGAACCTCTCCGTGCGACCGAACGGCGCCATCGTATTCTACGACTTCGGCGTTGTCGGCCGACTCTCCGCCCGCCGGCGCGAGCAGATCCTCGATTTCTATGTCGGGCTGGCACGCGACGATATCGATCGCGTTATCGACGCGTTCGTAGAGATGGGTGCGCTCGACTCCGATGTCGACCGCGAGTTGATGCGCGAGGTGTTCGGGCTCGTCGTCGAGCAACTGCGTGGCCGCGCCTTCGATCAGGCGGAGATTCGTCAGTACGTCCGCGAGTTCCAGGCGGCCGTCGGCGACCTCTCCGAGTTCCCCTTCCGCTTACCACAAGACCTCGCACTCATCGTCCGGGTCTCGACGGTGCTCGAAGGGGTCACGCGCACGCTTGACGACGAATTCGACTTTGTCGCGACTGTGACCGACCTCGTCCGCGAGCAGGGTACCGGGGGCGGCGTGGCTGGCATCGCCCGCGAGGAGATCGAAGCAACCGTCCGAGCGACTGTCGGCGCGCTCTTTGCCGTGCCGACGCTTGCGGACTCGACGCTTACCCGCACGGGAAGTGGACGCACGATCGCCAACACCGCCTACGCCGACGATCCGAGACCGTTCCGCCTGCTCGCTGTGCGGATCGCGCTCGCGCTTGGTTCCGGTGTCACTGGGCTCGCAGCGACTGGGCTGTACACGTTCGGCCGGCCGGTCGCGGCGCTCGCGCTCGGTGGTGTCGCCGCTCTCGCGCTCGTGGTACTCACCTTCTCGTTCCGACGCCGCAATCGCGCGACGGCGGACATCCGAGCCGGCGCGCAAGTCGCCGGGCGGAGCCTCGGACGGGACCGCGGCCGCTGAGCCCGACCTCGCAGATCCCCGGCATCAAAAAGTCGATCTCGAAGCCGTATCTCAGAAAAGATTCGAATCGTGAAGCCGGCGCTCTCTGACCCGGATACTCACGAGTCGTGTCGCTCGTCAGGCGACGTTCCTCACAGAAATGCTCCGGCAGGGATTCGAACCCTGGTCATCACCGTGAGAGGGTGATATGATTGGCCGGACTACACCACCAGAGCGCGCGTTCGATCGCACCGAAAGGTAGCGCGTTCGATAGTATAACGGTTGCGTTTCGGCCGTCCCGTGACGGGGTTTCACACCATCACTCGTCGTCATCGAACGGTGACTTCGCCGCTTCCGGCTCGTGGCCGGCGAGCGAGACGATATTCTCTCGGCCCACGCGGAGCTTCGAGAGTTGGCCCTCCTCTTCCATGTCGGAGAGCAGCATCGATACCTTCGATTTCGACCAACCGGTCTCCTCAACGATGTTTACCTGTTTCATCCGACCGCCACGCTCCTCAAGCATCGAGACCACGCGGTCCTCGTCGCTTAGCAGCTCCTCCTCGCCGATATCGGGGGCGCCCGTGGCCGCGTCGCTGTCGGCTCCGTCGGCCACCTCCGCAGCACCGCCACTGCCGTCGGTCCCGTCGGCTGTCTCGGTCGTGGCCGCGCCGCTGTCGTCACCCATCTGCCCCGACCAGTAGGCGTACCCGGCCCCGCCACCGAGCACGAGGACGACCGCCAGCACAAGCCAGCCGAGCATCCCGCCGCCGTCACCGCCACCCGGCACGCCAGTCGCTGTCATCGTTCCGGTCAAGGTCGAACGTTCAGACGGCGTCCCCCCGACGCCTCCCTCGGGGACGAACACCAGCCGTGGCCGCTGGTCGGGGAACGACTCCTCGCCTTCCCAGGTCACGCTGTCGCTGGCCACGATCGACTCGGGGTTCCCCTGGGAATCGGGAGTCGGGTATACGCTCTCGAAAGCCATCCCAGGACCGGGCGCGAACACGAGCGACTGGTTCGGGCCGATATAGAAGCCGCCGTCGAACACGTCACCGACCACCACCTGGTTGCCGTCGGTCGCCGCGAAGTTTGTCCACAGGAAAGAGATCCTAACGATGCCGCGCTCGTCGCCGGTGCCGGCGAGTCCCTCGTCGACCATCGCCGCGCGCGTGAACGACGTCGCCACCATCTCGCGACCCGTCTCGTTCGTGCCGCGGACCGTCAACTCACGGGCGTTCGTCTGGAAGTTCGTGTAGAGATCGGTCTCTTCGGTTTCGAACCGAGTCGCGTAGTCCTCAAAGGCCGTTCGCTCGTCCGCGCTGTCGAGCCGCCGGACGAAGGTGAACGTCCACCGAGCAGAGCCGTTTTCGTACACCTGGATACGGAACTCGGTACGATCAAAGTCCTGCTGGGTGAACGATGATTGCGCCGACGCCCCGGCCGCCGCCCCCACGCTGAACCCGCCCACCAAAGAGCCGATGAGGAGCAACAGACAGACGGCCAGTACGCCCCGTGTCATCTGTCCATTCTCACACGCGCGACTGTATAAAAACACGCGGAACGCTCGGCAACTAATACGCCATCGGGGGGGCCAGAACTATACCGGTCGGTGTACTCCAGCGGCATATGGGACGCGGCGATACCTTCGTGAACGCGCTGCTCGGTGCCGTCGCCTCTGTCGTACTCTCGTTTCTTCCCTTCGGTATCGTGCTCGGCGGCGCGCTTGCTGGCTATCTCCAGGGCATGTCAAAGGATTACGCGGAGGGCGCGAAGGTCGGGGCGCTCGCCGGCCTGTTCGCCTTCCTGCCGGTCATGGGATTTCTGTTCCTGCTCGGCGGTGCGCTCCCGTTCATCCCTCTTGAGTTCGCCGCGCTCGGCCTGCTCGTGGGCCTTCTCATCATTGTCGGCGCGGGCGCTTATTTTATCGGCGGAGGGGCGCTAGGCGGCGCCATCGGAGCGTACCTTGTCGACGAGTTTTAGCTCGTGCGGTGCAAGGCGCGACGCTCCCTTCCTCAACGGAGCGACTGGGGGTGCACAGCGGAGAGTGGATACAGCTGTCGCCGTCGGATTATTCTCACCTATCGATAGTAATTTATTTGCGCTCGTAGGTGACGACATCGAACGCGTCATACTCCTCGCGGTCGACTGTAACCCACGCGTCGCGGTCGAACTCAGGGAAGTACGTGTCTCCCTCGTGTGCGGCATCGAGCTCCGAGAGCACCAATCGATCGGCGTCGGGAAGGAACGCCTCGTACACCGTTGCGCCGCCAACGACGTAGACAACCGAGTCGTGGGCGGCAGCCGCCTGGATCGCCGCGTCCACGCTGTCTGCGTGGATCACACCGTTCGGCAGGGCCAGCTCCGACCGCGACAACACCACGTTCGTCCGGTCGGGAAGCGGCCCGTCGATACGGTTAATAATGGACTCATAGGTGCGCCGGCCCATCACGACGGGGTGGCCGGTTGTGAGTTGCTTGAACTGCCGGAGGTCCTCTGGGTGGTGCCACGGCATCCCACCATCGCGACCGATCACGCCGTTCGCGGCGATGGCGGCGACGATGACGACGTCGATGTCGTCAGCCAGGTTCATTCTGCAACCGCGAACTCCAGCCCTGGTGCGGGGTCGTACCCGGACAGCTCGAAGTCCTCGAACTCTAGTTCGTCAAGCGGCCTATCGGCTACGTCGATCGTCGGCTTTGCGCGTGGCTCGCGCGATAACTGCTCAAGCAGCCCGGGGACGTGGTCCGTCCCAGCCTCGTCGGCCGGCTCCGGCGGCGCCACTGACTCCAGCCACGTGCGCACTTCGCGGTACTCCGACCGGTCCTCGACGGCGGCGATACGTTCCTGCAGACGGTCGAGGTTGTCGGCGTACCAGTCGCCGCGTGCACCCGTGCCGCAGTAAATGTGTGCGTCGACGATGGTGTGACCGAACTCTCCGACGTCGAGGCCCGTCCGGTTCGCGACCGCGTGGGTGAGGAGGCTGTACGCCGCGACATTGAACGGAACACCGAGCGCAATATCGCCCGATCGCTGGGTGAGGTGGGTGTTGAGTCGGCCGTCTTGGACGTTGAAGACGAAGGTGTAGTGACAGGGCGGCAGCGTCGACGTCGCCGCGTTCGCGGGGTGCCACGCGTTCACCACGATGCGCCGTGAGTGGGGGTTCTCGATGAGCTGGTCGATCGCGAACGCCAGCTGGTCGAAGGTACCATCATCGTTCAGCCACTGCGCGCTCTCGCCATCGCCGGCCCAGGCTTCGCCCGGAAGTCGGGCATCGTGGTCCGGGACGGGATAGCGCCGCCAGAACCGGCCGTAGGCGGTGTCGAGGTGGCCCTCTTTGTCGGCCCATGCGTCCCAGATGCTCGTCTCCTCGCGCAACTGTCGGATGTGTTCCTCGCCAGAGAGATACCACAGCAGCTCGTGAATAAGAGAATTCCACCGGAACCCCGAAAGGTCCTTTGTCGTCAGCAGGGGAAACCCGTCCGTGAGGTCGACACTGTAGTGGCGCGAGAAGCCAGCGAGCGTGTCAACACCGGTCCGGTTCGGCTTGTACGCGCCCTCTTCGAGCACGGCCGCAACGAGGTTGAGATACTGACGCATTCGTTGTTCGGACCCTGGGAACCGCACCACATAATCGTACCCGTCCAGGTCATGGCAGACCCAACACGTCCCGGGCCGCCCTGGCGACGGCCTCCTGCTCATCCGCGGGCGTGTAGACACCGAGCCGCCACTGCGCACGCCGGGTCGCCCGGAGTGCGCCGACGAGCTCAGAGGCCTGTTCAAGCCGCTGGACGACGCCGTCGACGACGACTCGCGAGCGCGACTCCTTCATCGCCGGCCGCGAGGGGGCGTCGACGAGCACGCGCTCGCGATCTACGCCGGCCTCGTCGGCGATCTCGCGAGCCGCCCGCCGCTCGTCCGCGCGCGACAGATCGGTAACGGCGTCAGGCACCCGGTCGAGCCCGGCCCATACTGCGCGTTTGTAGAGGTCGCGCCGCTCAACTCGGCCGCCGAGGTCCGGCACCTCGCGGCCGAGGGCGACGAGCAGGTCGTGGTCGGCCATCCGACGGAACCGCTCGATAGTAACCCCTGCGTCGAGCAGTCGCTCGCAGGCGCGTTCCAACATCGCGCCGGCGATACGAGAAACGTGGTGCCGGTAGACGATCCCGTCCATCAGCGCGCGGGCGAGCAACAACGATTCAGCCGTCTGGACGTTCCCCGCCGCGAGCACCAGCCGGCCTTCCCGATAGCGAAGTTCGCGAACGAGACGGCCGTGGTCGATGGTGCCGTAGGGGACGCCGGTGTGGTGGGCGTCGCGCACCAGGTAGTCCATCCGATCGACGTCGAGTTCACCCGATACCAACTGGCCGAGGTCGCCCTCTCCGCGGACGAGCGCGGCGACGCGGTCGGGGGCAATCCCGTGGCCCTCGAGTACCTCGGCGAGGTCGGTCTCATAGAGCAGGTCGCCGAGTTCGTCGTGGTCCGTTCCCGTATGCCGCCGAATAACGTCCTCGGTCTGGTGGCCGTAGGGGCCATGGCCTACGTCGTGGAGCAAGGCGGCCGCGCGCACGGCTTGCGCACTGTCGTCGTCGATGTCCAGCGAGTCGAGCGCCTGTCGTGCAAGATGGTAGACACCCAGTGAGTGTTCGAACCGGCTGTGGGAGGCGGAGGGGTAAACAAGCCGGACGGTGGAGAGCTGCTTGATGTGGCGAAGCCGCTGGACTGCCTCGGTATCCAGTAGGTCCGCCGCGACCGGGTCTAAGGGAATCCAGTCGTGGACGGAGTCTTTAATCGCGTTCATACGCCAGGTTCGGCGAGAGGGGAATTGTGGGTTCGGGTTCCGCTCGCAAGACCGGAACGGCTTTGCGCGGCCTCTACCCGCACCCGGTCATGAGCGAGGACGCGGACGAGCCGGTGGAGGACGCAGACGAGGAGGGACTCACCTACGCCGAGGCGGGCGTAGACATTGACGCGAGCGAGGCAGCGACCGCAGCGCTGGTCGGTGCCGTTGACGAGTTCGAGGGCGACTACGCCGGACTCGTCGACGTCGGCGACCGCTATCTCGCGCTCGCGACGGATGGGGTCGGAACGAAACTTCTCGTTGCGGACGCGCTCGGCGACTACTCGACGGTCGGCATCGACTGCATTGCAATGAACGTCAACGACCTCGCCGCCGCGGGCGTCACGCCCGTCGCGTTCGTTGACTACCTCGCCGTCGACGAGCCAGATGAGCGGTTCGCCGAACAGGTGGGGGAAGGGCTACAACAGGGCGCCGAGCAGGTTGGCATGGCACTTGTTGGCGGCGAGACGGCGGTGATGCCCGAGGTTGTGACTGGGCTCGATCTCGCGGGGACGTGCGCCGGTCTCGCGACCGAGGACGAACTGTTTCCGGGCGAGGCCGAGGTCGGCGACGCTTTAGTCGGGTGGGAATCCTCCGGCATCCATTCGAACGGACTGACGCTTGCGCGGGAAGCCGCGACGCGCGACGGCGGCTCCTACACCGACTCGTTCCCCTACGATGGATACGAAACGATTGGAGCGGCGCTGCTCGAACCGACCCGCATCTACACCGACCTCCTTCCAGCACTCCACGACGCCGAGACGCACGCCTGCGCGCACGTCACCGGCGGCGGCTGGACAAACCTCTCGCGGATGGGCGAGTACGAGTACGCGGTCGAGGACCCCTACGACGCCCATCCAGTCTTCGAGTTCGTCCGAGAGCGTGGCGCCGTCTCTGACGCAGAGATGCACCGGACGTTCAATATGGGGACTGGATTCATTGCGGCGCTCCCTGACGCGGATGCCGAGCACGTGGCCGAGACGACCGACGGGCGGGTAATCGGCCGGGTCCGAGAAGGAGACTCAATCGAGATACGCGGGCTGTCGGTGGGGCGCCGGTGAATCCGTGTCGGCGCGTGTGGTCCCCTGAATCACACGGCCTCGAGCCCAAGAACTGACTGAAGACCGAGGTTTATGACCAGTCGGAGCGGACCAGTCGATGTGTATTCTCACGACAGCTCCCGTCCGCACGATGACTCTCCCGACCTGGTCGGTGACTCGAGCTACTTCGTCACCGTCTCCGGAACACCGGGATCTGGCGTGACAACACTGTGTGAAGGGCTCGCGGCCGCATTGGACTGTGGCTACGTCTCCGGCGGAGAGGTATTCCGCGAGATGGCAGAGGAGCGTGGGCTGAGCCTGACACAACTTGTCGCGAAGGCAGGCGAGTCAGCCGAAATTGATCGCGGTATCGACCGACGGCTTCGAACGATCGCCGAGCAGTGGGCGGGCGCAGAGCAGAGCTTCGTCCTCGAATCCCGGTTGGCCGGATGGATCGCCGGCGACCGAGCCGACTTCCGCATCTGGCTCGACGCGCCTGAGCAAATACGCGTCGAGCGGACGCGCGACCGCGACGAAATGGCCGCTGAGATGCAGGTACGGGAGGTCATCGAAGAGGTCCGCTACGAGTCGAACTACGGCATCGACCTCTCCGATCGGTCGATCTACGATCTTACGGTGAACACAGGGCGATGGTCGCCGCGGGCTGTTCGCGAGATCGTCCTGACGGCGCTCGCGAACTACGACCCCGAGGCCGACGAGGGCGCGTTTCCGACGCCCGTGTTCGATCCCTAGCTGAGCCGCGCAGCGACGTCCGCCTCGGTGATGATGCCGACCGCTTCGCCGCTTTTGGTGACCATCACTGCTTTGTAGTACTCGAGCAGGTGGCGTACCTCGTCGATGCTCGCGTCTGCGGCGACGGTCGGGAACGACTCGCTCATGTGCTCGGAAACGGGCTGTTCGCGCGCCTCTTCGCCGAGCCCGACGAGGTCCGACTGCGAAATGCTCCCGACTGGCCGGTCATGTTCAAGCACCGGCAGCTGGGAGTAGGCGTCGGCGTCCATCACGCGGGCAGCCTCCCGTACCGAGTTGTCTGGCGAGACAGCGACGACCTCGGCGTGCATCAGGTCGCGCGCTTTTAGGACGTTCCCTTCTGCCTCCTCTAGCGCGGTGACGATGCGCCGCAGCGTCGACAGCCGGGGGTCGACGTCACCCCCCTCGATGCGTGCGATAAGCGGTTGAGACACGTCTGCTCGGTCGGCGAGCTCGCTTTGAGTCAGCTCCAGCGCCTTCCGTTTCTCGCGCAGATCGGCGGGTGTCGGCAGCTCCATACTCGTGATAACTTGGGGTTATCCCTAAAACCAGCGGTAATCCGGGTAGCTACTCGTCGTCTTGACCTGCGATCTCCGCGGTATCGATGACTTTCAACGGTACGTCCCGGAGCGCCCCGCCGATCTCCTTCTTCGCGACGCGCTGGGCGTGCTGGACGCTCTCGACGTTGAAGACTTTCATTTCCATCATGAGTCCGACGAGGGCAGTGTCGGCGGCGACGAACACCGAGTCGAACGGCTCACCGCAGGCAGGACATGGCGTCGCGCCGACGCCGACCTCAACGTAGTCCATGTCCTGCTGGTTGAGACGTTTCCCGGCTTCGCTGACCGCGACACCGATGGCGTCGTCAACCGCCTCCACGTCACGGACCAACCAAGCTGCCTCCATCGCGACCAGGTAATCGCTCATACCACAACGAGCGCCGGCCGGGACTTGACGCTGTGGGATTGACGCGGCCGAGCGCACCAAGCCACACTGACGCGAGCAGGAGAGAGCACAGCGACCGACACGCAAGCGACCTGGGCACCTGAGGAGAAACCACAGCGGTCAACAGGCGTGCACAGTGGTGCGCACGTTCACCAGAAGGGGCCAATAAGTTACGGTAACGTACCGCCACACCAGCACGGAGGTGACCGCACCTGGACCTGAAAAGGTGCTCGTACTTGCGATCCGCGCAACTGCAATTGAATCGCAACAGGGCAGCCGATCGACGTCCGGCTCACCGTCGCGAGTCGGCAGGAAAGTATATATACGGTCGTCGGCTGGAGGCGGTCACTGCGATGACGACCCGACTCACCCGCGCGCTGCTGTTCGTGACCTATCAGCTCACCGTTCTGTTGGGCGTGCTGTTCATGCCTGTGGCGCTTGTCGCCCGCCAGTTCGGGCTCTCAGTTCCGTTCGGGCGGCTTGTCGTCCGACTCGGCGAGGCGATTGATCAAAAGTCCGGCCGGAGCACCCGCTGAAGAGGCACGCTCGCGGCGAGCGCCCCCCGAAGGGTGGAGTTTATCAACGACGCCGGCTAACCACCGGCAATGCGTCACGAGGAATTCTCCACCGACCCCGAACCGCGCCGGCCTGACCTCGAGCCCGAGTTCAACGCCTACGAGCCGGAGGTGGGCGAGTTACCCGAGAGCGACCTGAGCCAGGCCGATCTCGAGAACATCAACAAGACTGGCACGACCACCATCGGACTCACGACCTCCGACGGCGTCGTGATGGCGACGGATATGCGGGCCTCACTCGGCGGCCGCTTCGTCTCGAACAAGGATGTCCAGAAGGTCGAGCAGGTCCACCCAACTGCGGCGCTGACGATGGCCGGCTCCGTCGGCGGCGCGCAGTCGTTCATCCGCACGATCCGCGCCGAGGCGAACCTCTATGAATCGCGCCGCGGCGAGAACATGACGATGCAGGCGCTTTCCACGCTGTGTGGCAACTTCCTTCGAGGCGGCCCGTTCTTCCTCGTCAGCCCTATCCTTGGCGGCGTCGACGCTGAGGGGAGCCACGTCTACTCACTGGACCCTGCCGGCGGAGTTATGGGTGACGACTATACAGTTACGGGCTCTGGGATGCAGATGGCATACGGCGTACTCGAGGGGGAGTACAGTGAGGACCTCTCGCTCGAGGAGGCCCGTACAGTCGCCGCACGCGGTATCAAATCGGCCGTCGAGCGTGATACTGGCTCCGGCAACGGTATTTTCCTTGCCGAAATCACTGGCGATGGCGTCGACATAGAGGGGCACAAGCACTTCGACGACCTGCTGTAAATCTCTCTTCCTTGCTGTTGTAGCCGCGGTGCAGGCGCTGGGCCCCTCCCTCAGCGAGGCCGTCTGGCCGAGCAGGGCCAGGTAGTTCACCTTGCAAAAGCGGTTTCGTCTTCCCGTCGGTAACAGCGGTATGGTCCACCACGATGGCACGACAGCTCACTGGCTCGGCTACGCCACACTCCGGCTTGCGGGTGACGACGTGGTCGTCTACTGCGACCCCGGGCGATACGGCGTCCTCGATGGTGTCGAGCCGGCCGATGGAGACGTCGTCTGTGTCACCCACGACCACCACTACGACAGCGACGGCATCCGCCGGGTCGCGGCGGAGGGCGCCACGGTCGTCGTCTTTGAGGGGATAGACACGAGCCGCATCGACCGAGACGTAGCGCGACCGGCCGAACTCCCCTACGAGGTGGTCCGTGTCGGAACCGAGGCCGACATCGCTGTTGGTGACCCGACAGGCGAACGTACCGACGGTCCCCGTCCAGGCGAGGTGTTCGTCCGGACCATCCCTGCCTACAACGAACCAGACGGCCCACACACCCGCACGGACGGGACGCCCTACCATCCAGAGGGGTTCGGCTGCGGGTACCACATCACGTTGCCGAGCGTGTGGGGTCGGGACGTAACGGCCCTATGGCCTGGCGACACCGACGTGCTCGACGGGCACGCGAAACTCGACGTCTCGCTGTTCTGCCCGCCCATCGGCGGCTCGTTCACGATGGACCGATGGGAGGCGGCGGCACTGGCCGCCGACCTCGACCCGAGCCTGGTCCTCCCCGTCCACTACGACACGTTCGAGGCGCTAGAGACGGACTCGGCAGCGTTCGCCGCGGACGTGGCCGGCCGCGGAGTCCCGGTCGTGCTCGACGGTTGAGTCATTCCTGCGTCTCGTAGTTGGCGAGAGCGTGGCGTGCCGCACGGAGTTGCGCGGCGACGACGGCACGTTCGGCAGTCTCTGGCCCCTCGTCGAGGTCGCGTACTGCATGTTCGAGTCGCTCGATGCGAGCCTCGAGCATCGCGACGACCGGGTCGCGGTCGGCCTCAGCATCCTGGCTTGTCACATACTCTGTTCGGCCGGGCGACACTTACCTGACGCCACCGGTTCAGCCGTTGAAATCCTCGCGCCGCGCCGGGTGGTCTCTCGGGAGCCGCGAGCCGGGGACGCCTGCGCGTTCACGGAGCGTCTCGCCCTCTCTATCCCCGAGCAGTCCGCGCTCGCGGAGCTCGGGGACGACGAGATCGACGAAGTCGGTCAGCGAGTCCGGACGCGCGATCTCTTTCACATTGAAGCCCGCGATCGGGAGCTCGCGGTACCACGCCTCGAGTTCGTCGGCGACTGACTCTGGGGTTCCGACGACGACTGGCGAAGTGGAACCGAGCCCGGCGAATCGCGCCATCTCCGCGACGGTCCAGTCGCGATCAGGGTCCGCGGTCGTGAAAGCATCGACCGCGCCCTGGATTGCCTCCGTCTCGATCCGTTCGAGTTCCTGCCCGGGGTCGAGTTCGGAGAGGTCAATGTCCATGAACCCTGACAACAGAGTGAGGACCGCCTCTACGTCGACGTGCTCGCGGTACGTCTCGTGTTTCGCCGTTGCCAGCGCCTCGGACTCTGCGACCACCGGGACGACACCTGGATAGAAGGACAGTGAGTCGGGGTCACGACCGTGCTCGCGCGCTCGCTCGCGGAGGTCAGTCACGTATTCACGGACTCCCTCTCGCGTCGGATACGAACAGAACACTGCCTCGGCGTTGTGCGCGGCGAACTCCCGGCCGCGCTCAGAGGCACCGGCCTGGTAGAGATAGGGCGTGCGCTGCGGAGAGGGTTCACATCCGTGTGGCCCCGCCACCGCGAACCACTCGCCGTCATGATCGATCTCGTTGACACCGTCAGGCCGGGAGAAGACACCGGCTTCGCGGTCGCGGACAACGGCGTCGTCGTCCCACGAGTGCTCCCACAGCGCGTAACAGACCTTCATGAACTCGGCAGCGCGGTCGTAGCGGTCGTCGTGGTCGAGCCGCTCCCCGATGCCGAGGTTCCGAGCTGCTGACTCCAGATATGAGGTTACGATGTTGAACGCGACCCGGCCATCGGTGAGGTGGTCAAGCGTCGTGAACTCGCGCGCGAGTTCGTACGGGTGGTTGTACGTCGTCGAGCGGGTGACGGCAAAGCCTAATTCGTCGGTCACCTCGGCCATCGCCGGGAGCAGGAAGCGTGGGTCATTCGATGGGGTCTGGACGGCCTTTTCGACGGCGGTATCGCGCGACTCACCGTATACGTCGTAGACACCCCGCACGTCGGCGAAAAAGACAGCGTCAAAGCCGCCCCGTTCGGCGGTCCTCGCCACGTCGGTCCAGTACTCACGAGACGTGTACTCCGGCGCGCGGTCGCCTGGGCGCCGCCAGGCCCCCGGCGAGACATGTGTCACCGCGTTCATTGTGAAGAGATTGAGGCGGATACGGTCCATACGACTTGGTTGTGACGACCCCGGGTAAGACGCACAGAAACCGGCGAGCTGGGGGGCCGTATCAGCAGGCGCAGTAATACTCCCGCTCGGCGAACTCCGTCTCGACCAGCGCGTAGGTCGGTGTGGGGTCCGAGGGCCGGTGGACCCCCGTGGTCAGTCCTGGTCGCTCCTCGAACGCGCCGGAGATCAGTGCGCGCCATTCGGCAGTCGAGAGTACGTCCTCGAAGGTCGGATCCGAGAGGTTCAGCCGGAGATAGTCGGGAAGATATACCCAGCGGGTGTCAACCGGCCCGGTGTGGGTGGTCGTCGTCCCGATAGCGCGAGCATAGGCGGCCATCGGGAGGTTGACGCCGGCAGCAACGGGCATCCCGATCCACTTCCAAGGTCGGGTGTTGATGTCAAGGAGAACGTACTCATCGCGGTCAGCATCGTGAACGAACTCCGCCTCGGAGATGCCGTGGTAACCGGCGTCCGCGAGCATCTTTGTTGCCCGGGCTCTGATCTCGGGGGCCTCGACGCGGTCGACGACGCAGGAGGTGCCGTAGCCCGCCGGGTAGCGTACCTTCGCGTTACCGACGACACCGGTCGTCTGGCCGTCGGGCGATCGGTATGAGGCGTATGACCGGTCTGCACCCGTCGTCTTCGCGAGCTTCTCCTGTGCCATTATCCGGACCCCAGCATCGGCGGCCCGCTCGACGACCTGCATGAATTCGGCCTCGTCTGCGACTTCGATCACGTTCGTCCCGACGGCCTCCTCGAACTCGCGCTTCCGGGCTGGCTTGACAACAAGGGGGAAGCCAAGTGCCTCGGCCGCGGCACCGGGGTCCGTCCTCTCGAGGAAATGCGTCTCCGGATACGGAACGTTCAGTTCGTCTGCCCGCCGGTACAGTTTGTATTTATCGAGCACCGAGTCGAGTGTGGCATGGTCGGCAAAAGGAAGCCGGACGCCGTTGGGGTCGGTCTCGGCGAAGGCGAGCGCCCATTCGTCCATACAGCCGAACGCGACCGGTTCCGTTCCGGCGGCGTCGGCGATCGCCTCCACATCGGTCCGGAAGCCCTCTGGGTCGTCGAGCGGGTAGCTCACGCGTCCGGCCAGCGCAACGGCATCGGAGGTCGGCGCGACACCGTCGCCGCTGCGATCAACTGCAATCACCGGCACGTCGTGGGCGGCGAGCGCCCGGGCGACCCCGAGCCCTGTGACGTGTGCGTTCGCGACTAATGCCGGCGGCCGGTCGAACGCGCGGTCGGCGACCGCGTCGACGAGAGCGTCGATCGAGCGGAACTCGTCTGCCATTGCTGTGGGTCGGCGTGCCGGCAAAAAAAGGACGATGGTCGGAGGCGGACAATGTGACGACACGTGCGGCGCTCGCCACTTGAGTGGATGCAGTCTCGTCATACAGTAGCGCTTTTGATCGTCCTCCAGTCTGTCACGAGCACCGCACCGACGGTCGCTGTATCCCCGTTCACCGATGAGCCCATTGACGCGACCTGCACCGTGAGCCACGACCTCACTGGACCGACGGTCGAGGTCACGCTGACGATCGCGCTCCCTGACCGCGTCACCCCGTTCACGACCGCACTCGTCCTATTGCGGGGTGACCAGCACGCACGGCTTTACAGCTACTGGTAACGGGTACGAATGGAAAGCGGAGACAGCGACGAGCAAATTCCGCGTCCCCGAGAGCGCCGCCTGGTCGGTGGGCGTGTCCGGGGCGTACGCAGCGGCCACGGTCAGGCAGGTCATCCGCCCGGTCGCTGTCGCTGCGGCGGTGTTCCTCGCTGCGGTGGTGAGGGGGAGCGAAGCTGTAAGCTCCCTGCACAAACGACCAC
>CAYZJQ010000039.1:0-966 GCA_964478805.1 uncultured Halobacteriales archaeon
GTTCACGACGACGAACTCGCCGAGAGCACGGTCCGTCTCCTCAAGGAACGCCAGCGCGTGAGCCGTCTCCAACGCGGGGATGACCCCTTCGTCCTGTGAGCAACGGTGGAACGCCTCGAGTGTCGCGTCGTCGCCGACGTTGACGGCTGTAACGCGCCCCTCGTCGACGAGGTGGGCGAGTTCCGGCCCGACGCCGGCGTAGTCGAGCCCTGACGAGACGGAGTGTGATTCCATGATTTGGCCGTCCGTGTTCTGGAGCAGTTTCGTGCGGGCGCCGTGGAGGACACCCTCGCTGCCCGTAGACAGCGACGCGGAGTTGGGGGCGACGCCGCGCTCCTCGTCGACCTCGAGCGACGAGCCGCCGGCCTCGACGGCGTACAGTCCCACCTCCTCTGCCTCGACGAAGTCCGCGAAGATTCCCATCGTGTTCGAACCGCCGCCCGCACAGGCGACGACCGCGTCCGGCAGGCGGCCGTACTGCTCTGTCGCTTGGCGGCGCGTCTCCTTCGAGATGATCCGGTGGAAGTCGCGCACCATCGCCGGGAATGGCGCCGGCCCGACGATCGAGCCGATGACGTAGTGGGTGTTCTCGACCGTCGTCGCCCAGTCACGCATCGTCTCGGAGATGGCCTCTTTGAGCGTGCCACGCCCGATAGTGACGGGGTTCACCTCGGCGCCGTTGATACGCATCCGGAAAACGTTGGGGCGCTGCCGGTTGATATCGCGTTTCCCCATGTAGATCTCACAGGGCATATCGAGGTGCGCGGCTGCCATCGCCGTGGCCGTGCCGTGCTGGCCGGCGCCGGTCTCGGCGATGATGCGCTCTTTGCCCATGTACTTCGCGAGCAGCACCTGCCCGAGGGCGTTGTTGAGCTTGTGTGCGCCGCCGTGGAGGAGGTCCTCGCGCTTGAGGTACACCTCGGTGTCGTAGCGCTCCGAGAGCTGTTCGGCGTACTGGAACGGCGT